>CAZTST010000183.1:1186-5786 GCA_964616585.1 uncultured Draconibacterium sp. | reverse complement strand
GGTTTTTTCTACAAAACTGTATGCTCTACGAGCAATTGTTTGATAAAATTCATTTTCAATTCTGAGTACTTTTTCTTGGATTGTAAGAATGTATAAATATTAATATCGATGGAAATCTAATATGAGAAACACCCTGTGGTCTTATGAAATATTATAAATCAATAGAATAATTTACACAAATACATCGTAGATGTTCTAGTATTGTAGAAAAATACGGGGAATATTTTGAACAATTCCCTGTAGGGGATTCACAATAAATGAAATATGAAAATCAATCATTTAATTTATATATGTTATTGAACGTTAAACCTCTTACGAGGAATTTGATATGTTGGGTTGTTTTTTCTAAAATGCTTTATGCTCTACGAGCAAATTAGGATGTCATATATTTTTTCAATTACCGCATAGCGGTTTTAGTATTGTAGAAATATGTAGAATATTTTAAACAATTCCCCGTAGGGGATTTACAAAGATTGTTCACCTAACCTCAAACCCATTCCACTCGCGATTTGGTAAATCGCTAATTCTGCTATCCGTTACTCTTGCCCAAGTTGGCCCTTGTTTACACCAGTCTATAAAAGTTTCAATATCAATTGCTTCGCCGCTTGCTTCTATATAAACAGAGCCATCAGATTTATTTTGAACAAAACCTTTTACATTACAATCTTCAGCTTTTTTTCTTGTGTAATAGCGGAAACCTACTCCTTGTACACGTCCTGAAACATTTATAGAAACTGTTTTCTTCATCAATATATATATTATGATGATTGCAATTTTAATTATTTTGTGGACTTGTTGCACTTTAGTGATACGATGACTCGAGTCATCGTATCACTACACCAAAAAAAACCAAAATTCATTCACCTAAGCGATACTGCATTTGTTTATCAATTTTCTCAAAAAGTTTTATCGGATTATAAGTTCGCCAATCCATATAATCAAACTCACCTCCAAATGAAATATAATAATCAAGTCGTGCCGCTTTTATTTCCTGCAAATTATGTTCTAGAAAATTTAATCCAACTATCCATCCATCTTCCAGATTATCAAACCATTCCTGATAATAACTGTCATCATCGGCATGAAAATTCAAAACATTTTCACCTATTAAAATGAATTTTTGAATGCCTGCTTCCATCATTTCTTCTACCACATTTCTGTACAAATACATGATGTCGTTATACAAAATATCGTTCCACTCACCTATAAACTCCCAGATGGTAAAGCCTAAATTGTAATCGGTATAGAGGATTTTCATGTACAAAGTAAGCGAGCCAAACTCATCCCATTGTGGATGAATATAAGTATTGTAAATATGATTATTGAGCATAATTTCGCTATACTCTCGTCCAAAAAATGGAGAGCGTTTATCTGTTTCGGCAGTATAAATTTCGCGCCAATTATAATAAGGCTCAAGTTCAATCATACAATTATTCGTTAATCCAAATGTCTTGTAAACTTAGCAAGCCGCCTTTATATCGCTCTTTTATAAAAGCTATCATAGGTCTGAGTTTCTCTATATCATCAACTATAGAAATCACAACTGGTAATTCAGCTGATAATCGTAAGATTTCTGAAGTGCGAATATGTTGTCGACTTCCAAATCCGCCTTTGGTTTTCATTACTGTTGCACCTGCAATTCCCAATTTATGAGCTTGTTCTACAACTAAACGGCAGAGACTGTAACCGTTATAAGAATCGCTTTCATTTAGAATTAATCGCAATTCCGTTTTTTTTACAAAACCTTCCATGATTAATGCATTTGATTTATAATATATTGAGCGATTATATATCCCAAATATACAAAAAACAAACCTAAAATGTTAGCTCCTGCAAGATTTATCAAAGCAAATTTTATGTCTCCATCTTTAAAAAGATTCAAACTTTCAAACATAAAAGTAGAGAAAGTGGTGAAACTTCCTAAAATGCCAATAAACAAGAAAAGTTTAAAGTTCTCTGGCATATTCTCCTTCCCAAGCAAAACAAATCCAAAACCGATTAAAAATGAGCCTAAAAGATTAACAAAAAGAGTACCTATCGGGAATGTACCCCAATAAAATTTATGCGGAATACCTGCCATTACATAGCGTAAAACCGAACCAATTATGCCTCCAAAAGCGATGTACAAAAGTTTTATCATTATTCTGTTCAAAGCTTCAAAGATACAATTTTAGCTTTTCGATAATATTGACATTAAATTATAAACAGATTAAAAGCGCTATTCTTTCTGCAAATGAATTTGTAATTTTGTGCATCTAAAAATTGAAGCAATGAATTTCACTGAATTCCAAAAACAAATATTAGAAGGCATTCCCAATAATCTTCCTAAACAGAAGCCTTATGATAAGGAAATAAATCATGCCCCGATTCGTAAAGATATTTTAAGACTTGATGAGAAAAAATTAGCCGTCAGAAATGCTTTGCGTTATTTTGATAAAAAACATCATGCAATTTTAGCGCTTGAATTTGCTGAAGAATTAAAAAATTACGGCCGTATTTATATGTATCGTTTTCGTCCCGATTATGAAATGAAGGCTCGACCAATAAATGAATATCCATACAAATCGCAGCAGGCGGGAGCTATTATGTTGATGATTCAAAATAATTTGGATTATGCTGTGGCTCAGCATCCGCATGAGCTTATTACTTATGGCGGAAATGGAGCTGTTTTTCAGAATTGGGCACAATATTTACTTACGATGAAGTATTTGGCTACAATGTCTGATGAACAAACTTTGGTTATGTATTCAGGCCATCCAATGGGAATTTTTCCTTCGCATAAAGATGCGCCAAGAGTTGTAGTTACTAATGGAATGGTTATTCCAAACTATTCGAAACAAGACGATTGGGAAAAATTTAATGCGTTGGGAGTCTCTCAATACGGACAAATGACAGCAGGCTCTTATATGTATATTGGCCCTCAGGGAATTGTTCACGGTACTACAATAACCGTTATGAATGCTGCAAGAAAAGTGGCAAAAACTAATGAAAATCCTTTTGCGGGAAAATTATTTCTAACTTCCGGATTAGGTGGAATGTCAGGCGCTCAGCCTAAAGCTGGTAATATTGCAAAAGTGATTTCGGTAACTGCTGAAGTAAATCCTAAAGTAACACAAACTCGCTTTTCTCAAAGATGGGTTGATGAGGTTTTTGATGATTTGAATTTGTTATGCCAAAGAGTTAGAAAAGCCAAAGCAAATAAAGAAGTTGTTTCTATCGCTTATCAGGGAAATATTGTTGATGTTTGGGAAAAATTCGATACCGAAAATATTTTTGTCGATTTAGGCTCTGATCAAACATCTTTGCATAATCCTTGGGCTGGTGGATATTATCCAGTAGGTTTTTCTTTGGAAGAATCGCAGGAAATGATGGCTCATAATCCTGAATTATTCAAAGAAAAAGTTCAGGAATCATTAAGAAGACAAGCAAAAGCTATAAATAAACACACAGCTAAAGGGACATATTTTTTCGATTATGGAAATGCGTTTCTTCTTGAAGCTTCACGAGCTGGTGCTGATATTATGGCTGCTGACGGAAAAACATTTAGGTATCATTCTTATGTTCAGGATATTATGGGGCCACTTTTTTTCGATTATGGATTTGGCCCATTTCGATGGGTTTGTACTTCTAATAATCCTAAAGATTTGGAAATAAGCGATAAAATTGCTGCTGATATTTTGAACGAAATTATGCAAAACTCACCTAAAGAAATTCAAAGCCAAATGGCCGATAATATTCAGTGGATAGAAGGAGCACAAGAAAATAAATTGGTTGTCGGTTCGCAAGCACGTATTCTTTATGCCGATGCCGAAGGCCGTATTAAAATTGCCGAAGCGTTTAATAAGGCTATCGCCGCCGGTAAAGTGTTAGCGCCGATAGTTTTAGGCCGCGATCATCACGATGTTTCCGGAACTGATTCGCCTTATCGCGAAACTTCAAATATTTACGACGGTTCTTCTTTTACTGCCGATATGGCCATTCAGAATGTCATTGGCGATTCATTCCGTGGAGCCACCTGGGTGAGCATTCACAATGGTGGCGGTGTTGGTTGGGGCGAAGTAATCAATGGAGGTTTCGGAATGTTATTAGATGGAACGCCTGAAGCTGATCGAAGATTAAAATCGATGTTATATTGGGATGTAAATAACGGAATCAGTCGAAGAAGTTGGGCAAGAAATGAAGGTGCTGTTTTTGCTGCAAAAAGAGCAATGGAAAACAATCTCGAATTAAAAGTAACACTTCCTAATTTTGCTGATAATCAATTGATTGATAGTTTGTTTTAGTTTTGATAAAATATAAAATTATGGGAAATTTTTCACGATTATTCAAATCTACTTTTAGCAGTCAGCGTAAAGTTTGGCAACAACTTGCCTACGATATAAAAGCAGAATATGTTGATAATGGTTTATTTAAAGCACATATTCTTACCAAAAAACTTGAGCAAGGTGAAATTGTAATGGATAGTTTTACTAAAAGGCGCGGGA
Organism: uncultured Draconibacterium sp.; assembly: GCA_964616585.1. Taxonomy (GTDB): domain Bacteria; phylum Bacteroidota; class Bacteroidia; order Bacteroidales; family UBA12170; genus UBA12170. The sequence goes on along the minus strand of CAZTST010000183.1, from coordinate 1,302 downwards.
AAAATCATCAAACTTTTACTCGTTTTAAGACAGAATGTTCTAATCCTAATAATTTACATTTTTTAATAGTCAGAAAGAATATTTTGAATAAAAAAGCTCCAAAAAATACAGAATTA
>CAZTST010000183.1:0-1176 GCA_964616585.1 uncultured Draconibacterium sp. | reverse complement strand
TTAATTCTGACCGATTACGAAGCTTTTGATCGTAAATACAGATTATTTGTCTCAAACAAAAGAGATGTTAAACATCTTTTAAACAGAAAAATACTTACTAATATTATTGAGCAACAGCCATATAGAGATATAAGGATTGAATTAAAAGAGAAGAATCTTGAGCTACTCATTGCATCTTTAAATAAAGATTTAGAACAACTGAAATCGCTATTTAGTTTAATGGAAACTCTTCGTATGCAAATAGAAAACGATTTATAAAATCTATTATTTTACCTTTGTGATGATGAAAAAAAAGAAAATATGCGTTTTTTGTGGCTCAAGCATGGGCTTTGATGATATATACAAACGTAAAGCTCTCGAACTTGCAGATTATTTTATAGAAAAAGGACATACTCTTGTTTATGGTGGCGCTAATGTTGGCTTAATGAAAGTTATTGCCGACCGCATGTTGGAAGCTGGTATGGAAGTGATTGGAGTTATGCCGCAATATTTAATTGATAAAGAAGTGGCTCATAGTGGAATTTCCAAAATGCATGTTGTAGAAAGCATGGCAGATCGAAAGAATTTGCTTATCGAAATTTCTGACGCATTTATTGCTATGCCCGGTGGATTTGGTACTCTTGATGAACTTGCAGAAGTATTGGTATTAGATCAGCTTCAAATTATTTCAAAGCCTATGGGTTTATTTAATGTAAATGGCTATTTCGATTATCTGATTAAATTTATCGATCTTGGCGTTACCGAAGGTTTTGTTCGAGAAGAACATCGTAAGAATGTTTTCTCTCACGAAAATCCAAAGGAATTATGCAATAAAATAATGGCATATCAACCTGTTGAAATGGCCAAATGGCTAAAAGATATTAAAACCGAGAGTTTCAGATGATAATTATAGGAATAACTGGAACTTTGGGCGCAGGTAAAGGAACCATCGTCGATTATTTGGTGCAACAAAAAAACTTTGCACACTTTTCTGTACGAGAGTACTTAGTTCGTGAAATTGAGCGACTTAATCTTCCAAATAATCGCGATAGCATGACTATTTTAGCAAACCGTTTGCGTGCAGAGAATTCACCTTCTTTTATTACAGATGAATTATTTAAAGAAGCTCTGATAAATGGACAAAATGCTATAATTGAGAGTATTAGAACACCGGGTGAAATTGAATCTCTTCGAGGT
>CAZTST010000182.1:0-8280 GCA_964616585.1 uncultured Draconibacterium sp. | reverse complement strand
CTAGTTCATGGTGGTGTAAGGTATTTGGCTCAGGGTAATATTGATTTGGTTAAAGAAGCGCTATACGAAAGAGGATTGTTGTTAAAGAACGCTTCGCATTTGGTTAGTAATCAATCGTTTATTATTCCTAATTACAGCTGGTGGAACAATTTTTTCTATGCTGTTGGGCTAAAAGTTTATGATATTTTATCAGGGAAATTAAGTTTCGGGAAATCAAGGCGTATTAATAAAAAGGAAACCATTTCAAGATTATCAACAATTAAAAATGAACATCTTAAAGGAGGTGTAGTATATCATGATGGTCAATTTGACGACTCCAGATTAGCTATAAATATTGCACAAACATGTATTGAAAATGGTGCTACTGTTTTAAATTTTGTTAAAGTAAATCAGTTGTTAAAAAACGATAATGGCATTGTAAATGGTGTTATTGCTCAAGATACTGAAACCGACATTTCCTATAATTTAAATGCCAAAGTTGTAATTAATGCCACCGGTGTTTTTACAGACGAAATTTTACAAATGGATAACGCAGAAGCTAAAAATATAGTTCGGCCTAGTCAAGGAATTCATTTGGTTTTAGACAAATCCTTTTTACCTGGAAATGATGCTATTATGATTCCAAAAACCGATGATGGTAGAGTATTATTTTTAGTGCCTTGGCAAAATAAAGTGGTTGTTGGCACTACAGATACTCCGCTGGATAGTCATAGTTTAGAACCAATAGCTTTAGACGAGGAGGTAGATTTCATCCTTTCTACAGCAAACAGATACCTGAACAAAAAGGTTGGAAAGGAAGATGTTTTGAGCATATTTGCAGGATTAAGACCTTTGGCAGCTTCAAAAGAAAATTCAGAAAAAACAAAGGAAATTTCCAGAAGCCATAAAATTATTGTTTCAGATTCTGAATTGATTACCATTACCGGTGGCAAATGGACAACTTTCAGGCGAATGGCTCAAGATACTGTGAATAAGGCTATTGCTATTGGTAAATTACCATATGCAGCGTGTAAAACTAAAAACCTTAGAATACATGGTGCGATGGAAATACAGAATAAAGCGCATCATTTGTATATGTATGGATGTGATATGGAAGCTATTCTAAAATTAATAAATGAATTTCCTGAATTGGGAGAAAAATTGCATCAGCGATTAGAATATACCAAAGCTGAAGTTATCTGGGCAATAAGGTTTGAAATGGCAAGGACAGTTGAAGATATTTTGGCCAGACGCGTACGGGCATTGTTTTTAGATGCAAGAGCGGCCATAGAAATAGCACCTATTGTAGCTGCAATGTTGGCAAAAGAATTACATAAAGATGAATTGTGGCAACAAAAACAGATTAAAGAATTCACAGCCATTGCAAATCAATATGTTTTATAAATCAAACAAAAAGAGGCGACCAAATTGGACGCCTCTAGTTTTAATCTAGTTTTGAAATTTATTGAGTATTAAAAATTATTTTTCAAATATCTTTTCCATGTCTTCCAAGGTTTTTCCTTTTGTTTCAGGAATAAATTTCCAAACAAATAAGATGATAATGACTATAAAACCTGAAAAAAGAAAATATGGGAGTGCATTATTCCATATACCGCCATCGATTTGTAATTTATTGACATCGCTATCTACAACTATTGGAAAAGTTTGTGAAACAAAATAGTTTGCCAGCCATTGCCCCGCTACAGCAATCGACATAGCAACGCTTCGGATTCTATTCGGGAAGATTTCAGATAAAATTACCCAAACCACCGGTCCCATCGACATGGCAAAGGAGCCGATAAAAATCAGAATTCCAATTAAACTTATAATTCCTTCAGTTGCCGATATGGTTGGCATGCCTGCTGAATTTAAATGAGCATAACTGCTAAAGTATAAGGTGAATCCCATCATCAAGAAACCGACAAGCATTCCAAAACCACCTATTATTAATAACGGTTTTCTCCCCAATTTATCAACTGTAAACATTGCAATAAATGTGAAAAGTAAATTAACTGTTGCTAATAGTATTTGCTGAGCTAGTATATCTTCCTGTCCAAAGCCTAATGCTTGTTCAAAAATATCGGCACCGTAATAAAGTACGGCATTAATTCCTGTAAATTGTTGTAAAACAGAAAGAATGGTTCCTATAATTATAATTGGAAGCAACGATTTTGAAAATACAGATGCTTTTGCACCGTTACCATCTTTAATAATCGATTCTCTGATTTCTACAATTTCTCTATTTGCAATTTCTTCTCCATGGATTCTAACTAATATATTCTTAGCTTCAGCTTCTTTTCCTTTCAGCATTAACCAGCGCGGACTTTTTGGAACAAAAAATAAAAGCACTAAAAACAAAGATGCCGGAATTAATTCCGACCAAAACATATATCTCCAGCCTTCAGTAATATTTTCTTGTTCGCTCATGCCGTTTCCTATAAAATAGGTGGCCAAGAAAACAACAAAGAATCCGATTACAATTGCTAACTGGTAAAAAGTAACAAGGTTTCCTCTTTTCTCAGCCGGGGCAATTTCTGCAATATACATTGGTGCATTCATCGAAGCTATTCCAATGGCAATGCCGCCAAGAATTCTGAAAACGACCATTAAAGAAACAGATTCCGGTAAAATACTTGGTAATCCGGAACCCCATGCAGATATTGTAAACAATATCGCGGCAATGATTAAGGAGTTTTTTCTGCCAATACTTTTACTCAATAATCCTGAAAACGCAGCACCGGCAAGAGCTCCTAAAAGCGCACTGCTTACAATAAAGCCTTTTAAAGCACCGGTTAATTCAAAGTATTTTGAGAAATAAAACTGTGTTCCGTTTATGACTCCGGTATCGTAGCCAAATAGTAAACCACCCAAAGTAATTACAATGGTTGCAAAATAAATATTGATTCTTTTATTTGATGAATTGCTCATAGTTTAAATTTTTGTTTCGTTAGTTGGATGAATTGAAATTGCACAACCGCCGCCGGCAACCAAAGATAAATTTAATTCTCTATTAAACTTTAATCGCAAATAAATTTAGATTTATTTAAGAACAAAACTCGTTTCCAGTACATCCCGGCTGTTCGTTCCCACAAAGATTTTAAATTCGCCTGCTTCTGCTTTAAACGACATATCTAAATTGTAAAATGCAAGATCATCTGAATTTAGTGTAAAAGAAACTACCTTAGACTCTCCAGCTTTTAAGTCTACTTTATTAAAACCTTTTAGCTCCTTTATGGGTCTTGTAACATTTCCAAATAAATCTCGAACATACAATTGAACCACCTCTTCTCCATCATATTTTCCGGTATTTTTTAATGTTACATTGATGTGTATTTCCTCTTCAAAGACATATTCTTGTTTATCGAGATTTAAATCGGAATATTCGAAAGAAGTATAACTTAACCCATAACCAAAAGGGTATAGAGGTGAATTGTCTACATCTAGATATCGAGAGCGAAACCTTTGTTCTGAGCCTTCTTTTTCATAAGGTCTTCCCGTATTTTTTACATTATAATAAAGTGGGATTTGACCTACGTTTCTTGGGAAGGTAATAGGTAGTTTCCCTGATGGACTGTATTCACCATAAATAATATCGCTAACTGCCGCACCGCCCATAGTTCCGGGCCACCAAGCTTCCAGAATAGCATCGGCTACTTTGTTTTCATATTCCAGAGTTAAAGGTCTGCCATTCATCAATATTAAGACTAGCGGTTTTCCTGTTCTTTTTATTTCAGCAATCAAATCTTTTTGAACACCGGGTAAATCTAAATTGGTTCGGCTAGCGGCTTCTCCACTCATATTTTCGAGTTCGCCCATAACCATCACCACAACATCGGATTGTTTGGCCATGCGAACGGCTTTGGTAAAATTAGATTTATCGTCGCCAATAATTTCACAGCCTTTTGCGTATTTTATGTTTACGGCCGATCCTAAATATTCTTCCATTCCTTCAAAAACGCTTACTGCTTTTCCTTTTCTATCGCCTTGCGCAGCCCAAGAACCAATAATATGAAAATCGTCTTTAGCCAATGGACCAATTAGAGCAATATTTTTATTTTTTGACAGAGGCAAAAGCTGTTTATCATTTTTTAATAGAACCATCGATTTACGCGCCATATTTCTGGCATCCTCTAAATACGCTGGTTTATAGCAAGCATCTTTTTCTCTTTGAATATCACTATATCTGAACGGATCTGAGAATAAACCCAATCGATACTTCATATCTAATATTGATCTGCAAGCCGAATTAATTCTTTCTTCAGGTACTTTTCCTTCTGCAACCAAGTCTTTTAGATTTCTTAGAAAGAATCCGCTTTGCATATCCATATCAACACCAGCATTCATGGCTTGCTCAGCGGCTTGCTTTTCGTTTTCTGAATAGCCATGAGGAATCATTTCCATAATTGATGTGTAATCGGTTACAACGAATCCATCAAAACCCCATTCTTCGCGAAGAATATCAGTCAATAAAAACTTATTACCAGAAGCAGGAACTCCATTTATTTCATTAAAAGCGGTCATAAAAGTTGATACACCGGCATCAACAGCAGCCTTAAAGGGCGGAAGATAAGTAGTTCTTAATTCGCGTTCCGACATATCAACCGTATTGTAATCTCTTCCAGCTATTGGAGCTCCATAAGCAGCATAATGTTTGGCACAGGCAAGTAAAGTATTATGTTTTGATAAATCATCTCCCTGAAAACCTTTTACGCGTGCTTTTGCTATTTGAGAAGCTAAATAAACATCTTCACCAGCTCCTTCAGAAACTCTTCCCCAACGTGGATCTCTGGAAATATCAACCATTGGTGCGAAAGTCCAGTGAATTCCTGATGCAGAGGCTTCTTCAGCTGCTACACGCGCACTTCTTTCAATCATTTCCAAATCCCATGAAGCAGCTTCGCCTAAAGAAATAGGAAAAATTGTTTTATATCCATGAATGATATCATAACCAAAAATTAGTGGAATACCCATTCGAGTTTCTTCAACAGCTATTCTTTGAAATTCCTTTGATGCTTCAGCTGAATGAAGATTGAATATACCACCAAGCATTCCGTCTTTTAAATAATCAACATAATTCTCATCAAGAGTTGGGCCGGTAATATCCCATCCGGCTGAAAAAAGAACGGTTTGACCAATCTTTTCATCTAATGTCATCTCTTGCATTAAACTGTCAAGAAAGGCTTCTTTTACTTGATCTGTTTTTGAATTTGCTTGGCTTTTTTTATTGGAAGTTGATGAATTACAACTTGTTATAACTGACAGTAAAGGAATTATTAGAAATAGGTATATGTAATATTTTTTCATAGTTTAAGAATTTACAGGCTCTTTCAGGGTTTTTAACTCTGAAAGGGCTTCTTATTAATTTAGTCTATTTTCAAAATTTCAGAACGTTTGCTTATTCCATTTTCATTAAAAGCTTCTACCTGAAAAAAATAAGTAACACCTTTATTTAGAGCACGTAGGGCATATGAATTCTCATCATAAATTAAAACCGAACTATTAAGTTTGTCAGGAGAAATTCCCCAATAAACAACATAGCCCTGAGCATCCTTTACTTTTTCCCACGATAAATCTGCATTTCTGGTATCAGATTGACGGTTAACCTTAAAGTTCTTTGGTGTTTTAGGCTCAACTTCATTTCCATTTCCGAAAACGCGAAATTCTGATATGGCTAAATATTTATTAGGATAGTGAACGTTCTTAAATCGTATAAAACGAGCTTTTACCGATTGATTTAATTCTATATACGCGTGTGGAACATCTTTTGTATTTTCAGAATAATCGACAAAAACATCCCAGTTTTTTCCGTCAGTCGACTTTTCAACGATGAATTGCTGAGATGAACCAGCAGCCCTTGTAAATGTATTGGCATTAAAGTCTTGAAAATTAATCTGCAAGGCATATATCGTCATTGTTTTTTCAAGATCTAATTCCAATTCAATTTGGTCATCGCTATTTTCAGCTACCCAAAAGGTTCGAATATTTTCATCATTCAACTTAGAGGCACTGTAATCAGGCTTTTCTTTTTTTAAGTGATAACCCGTTTCATTGCTTTCGATAACTTTCATCTTCACGTTATGATTAAAAGAGCTAACCTTTACAGGCTTTTTATAAGATAGCAACATCCAATTTGAAAATCTTTCTTTATGGTTTTCAACTTCTGTATTTGGTAAAAAATGTGGGTAGTCACCATAGGATGTATTTACAAACATCTGTCCGTCATTTTCAAAACCTGCAGGGAACATCCCTATTCTTCTCTCAAAATAATGGTTTACGCCGATAACCATAGTTCCATAATGCCAGTAATTTCCATTATTATCCTTTACTGTGCTACCGTGTCCGGCTCCGTTTATGAATCCGTGAGGTTTATAGGAAATAGGATTGTAAGGTGCGTATTCAAATGGTCCCAACGGTTGATTACTAATGTAAACTCCATCGCCATAAATATTCCACTGAGTTCCAGGAGCACCATATTCTAAATAGTATTTTCCATTGTGCTTGCTCATCCAAGGACCTTCAATAAAAGGAGTTATATCGGAGTTGTGGTCCTGACCAAAACGCTCCCAACCGTGCTTCTCCGGCTCCAACTTTATTAATTCTACCTGTTCTGTTTTTGGTAAAAAACAATTTTCGGGATCGAGTTCAACACCAAGAAGCGGATAGGTATTTGAAGATCCTTCGTATAAATATACTTTTCCATCATCATCAACAAATAAACCGGGATCTTGCACTTCTATTGGAATAACACAATAGTTTGTTTTCCAGTTGCCTAATTCAGGATTGCTTGTTTCTATAACAGCTCCACTTCCGGAAGGATCGCCTAAAACTATTACTTTATCTCCTAAAACAGCAGCCGCAGGAGCATTTGAACCGTTATAGTACCAGCTTTGTGGTGTAATAAATTTCCAGTTACTCATATCATCTGACATCCAATAGCCGTGCGAGCGGGTAACAAACATATAGTAATTGCCTTTAAAATTAATTACTGCAGGATCGGCACCAGATCTGTATGAAACTCCTCTATGTGCATAATGAGTCATGTAGGAATAGTCTAAATCAATAGGATTACAATAGGTTGTTTTTGAATCGCTTGGATAGCTTATTTCATTTTGACTAAAGCTATTAAGCTGCGCAAACAGAGCGAAAAATAAGAGTAATTTAAAATAGTTATGTTTCATTGTCCTCTTAATTTTTTAAACATTTTATAATTATTTTCAATCGACTCCTTGCTTGCTTTTGTAAATTCATAGTCAGTAACCTGATAGACTTTTTGAAGTGAGTCTAATTTTGAAAATAACTTTTCTCTTATTTGATGATACTCTTTATCTTCAAAAATATTTTTTTCTTCATTAGGATCAGTTTCTAAATCATACATTTCCCACGCATCAATGTCATCATAGAAATGAATGAGTTTATAGCGATTTGTTCTAACACCATATTGTTTCTTAACCATATGAAAGGCAGGGAAATCGTAATAGTGATAATAAATAGCATCTCTAAAATCAGCCTGAGAAGAGGTATTTTCCAAGAGTGGTCTCAAGGATTTTCCTTGTATATTCTGTGGCATATCCACATTTGCATAATCTAAAAAAGTAGAAGCAAAATCCAGATTTTGAGTTAATGCTGTAATTTTTGTGCCTTTTTTTATTCCATAAGGATAGCGCATTACTAATGGCATAGCCAGTGATTCTTCATACATAAAACGCTTATCAAACCAGCCTTTTTCGCCTAAATAAAATCCTTGATCTGTTGTGTAAATTATTAAGGTATTTTCTGCCAAACCATTTTCGTCCAAAAAATCTAATATTTTACCAACTCCTTCATCAACTGAGGCTATGGTTGCTAAATAATCTTGCAAATAACGCTGTAATTTCCATTCCGCTAATTCCTTTCCCTGAAGATTTGCTTCGTGAAATGCATCGTTTTTAGGTTGATAGGCAACATCCCAAATTTCTCTTTGTTCAACAGACATGCGATCGAAATCTGTTGTCCAGGGGTTATGGGCCAATTCATTGCTGCCTTTTTCTTTGGTCATTTTAAGATCATGACCTTCGTACATATCTTTATAAATTGTCATTTGCTGATCTTGAGCTGCTTTTTGTCCTTGATGCAGAGAATAATAACTCTCAGGAACTGGAAAATTAACTGAATCGTACAAATTTAGATGTCGTAAAGCAGGCATCCAATTTCGATGTGGCGCTTTATGTTGTACCATCATCATAAATGGTTCTGTTTGGTCTTTTACTTGTTCTAAAAAGGCCAGCGCATCATCTGTAATAATATCTGTAGCATATCCATTTA
>CAZTST010000181.1:5973-8290 GCA_964616585.1 uncultured Draconibacterium sp. | reverse complement strand
ACGAAAACTAAAAGCCGCCATAGATATATAAATATATATTTATTTTTTTACTCAAATAAAAAAGTAGAGCCATGCTCGGCTTAATCTCTGATTAAGTCGAACAAAAAAGTTTGTCTCTAACAAACAGCATTATAATTATTCTAATGGTCTGGAGACCATTTTTTTTTGTGAAGCTTAATCGGAGATTAAGCTTAGCGTAGTGATCAAGCTTAGCGTAGGGTATGCTGTGAGCTTCTTTCTGTTTTCGACTGATATTAGCATCTATAGGATGAATGCTTCTCTCAACCGAGTTTATATCTCGGTCAACGCTTGCTATCTCTCGTGCTATGGTGTCAATACTCATTTCTAATTTCCTTCTATAATTTTAATTTCTTCTTCGGTCAAGTCGTAAAGTTTATAAACTAATTGGTCTATTTGTGTTTCTATTTCAGTTGTATCTGCTAATTCTTTTTTTGTAGAAATTACTTTGTCTACTAATATTTGCATTTGATTTTGGATTTCACTGTCACCTTCTGAAATTGGAAGTTTCTTGATATAGTCTAAACCATATTTCCTTGCATTTCCCATTTTAACAGGGCACAAGTCGTATATAACCCATTGCATTAGCTTTGAGTTTAAAATACCTAAAATGTATTTGTCTGTAAAAGTGTTATCAGACAATCTAAATGAATGACTTGTCCCACCACCAAAAATGTGATTATCTGTATCAATTATAAAATTTGGAAGCATTCCAACATCGTAAAAAATAATTTTTTGAGTATCTATTTCTTTAATATCTACTCTTCGCATTATTGAATACCATTCAATTCCTTTTTCTTTAATAGTTGTCCTGCTATCCTTTCTGTTTTCAAGTTCCGTTTTAAATTGGCTTAAGAATTTGAAACAGTTAGGAAACTTAGAACTCAATTCAGTTTCTGGAATAATTGAATTATCAGAATAGTAAGGATAAACCAAATTGTATGTCTGACTAAAGACATTGTATTTCTTATAGTTCTGCGGTCTTATGAATTTTTTGGTTATTTCATTCTCTAGGCCTAATTCTACTGCTAGGTCAGATGGAACAAGAAAAGCTTTGTCAAGTCCTGTAATAACGCCATAAGTAAAATTGGCAATATCATTTAATGTTTTTTTGTTGCCGAATATTTTGGTTTTAAGAGTTTGGTCAGTGTTAAAATCCCAAGGCTCAGCAGACAAATCATTTACATTGAATTGTGCAAAGTTACTTGGTGTTTCATCGGTATTATTTATCAAGTAGTAATTTACTATGTTGCCTTTCTCTTTTGTAATTAGAAACACAGAAACGTAAGTAGCTAAGCCGTCAAATACAGATACTTTAGAATAGTCAATATTAACTTCTAAATGGCCTTTAAGAAATTCTCTTATTCCTCGACCGTATTCGGCTTTTAAAAATTGATTTGAAGTTATGTAGGATAAATATCCTTTTGAAGATAGTATTTTATGCCCTAATTCAATGAAAAGTATAGAAATGTCAATTCTCTTATGAGCAACAACAAACGTAGATTTGTAATAGTCAATTAGATTGTGCTGCAAGTCTTGAACTCTTATATATGGCGGATTTCCAATAACCACATCAAAGCCCACAAAATCACCATCATCATTTAGCACTTCGGGAAATTCAAACCGCCATTCAAAAGCGTTTTCAAAAATTTTATTGGCTTTTATTTCTTCTATTTCGGTTTCTAGCTTATTTATTTCTTCGGTTAGTTTTTTCACTTGCTTATTCCAATCTTCCTTTTCCTTTTGGCTCATTTCAAAAAGTTGTTTTTGATTGGTGATGGTAAACAAGTCGCCCGATAGTTTGCGTAGCTTCTTTACTTTTGCATCGTTCAGAGATATTTCGCTTCGAAAATCCGATTTAATGTCGGCAATCAGTTTTTCCATTGCTCTTTTCTGTTCCTTGCTTTCAGCGTTTCGATAGGTATCAACAGCCATACGATAACTGTCTATTGACCACTTGCTTTTTTTGAGTGCCTGACTCAAATCTGCATCAATGGCAAAACGGCTCACCAAAGAATTTCCGCATTTTATATTGATATCGATATTCGGAAGTGTTTCAAGTTCTCGATACGCTGCGCTACTCGAACTGACAAATTCACTTGTATCGTTTCTTGAAACGACATCTTTAAAATAGGCATTTTTTAATAACTCAATCCACAAGCGTAAACGACAAATTTTTACCGAATTCTGGTTGATGTCAACACCGAATAGACAATTTTCGATAATGGTTTGCTTTTCGTGGAAAAGGGTTTCTTGTATGCGTTGGCTTTCTTTGTTGGTGGGCTTATATTCGAAAAGT
>CAZTST010000181.1:0-5963 GCA_964616585.1 uncultured Draconibacterium sp. | reverse complement strand
AAAAGTTCACCTTCTTCGTCTGTTACAATTAGTTCATCATTTACAACTTCGACTTGATATTCTTTTAATCGTTTGCCTGTGCGGTCTTGCAATATTTTCAAGTCGTTTTTTATAGCAATCAATTCGTTGAGTGCCGAAACTAAAAAGTGTCCGGAACCCACTGCCGGGTCACAAATTTTAATGCTATTTACAATGTCGTTGGCTTCTTTGCGGTCTTCAATTTTGTCGTAAAGTTCGTCCACGGTTTTGCAATTCCATTTTTTGGTTTCATTGAATTTTTGAACTACCGATTTACGAATGGTTTCACGGCACATATACATGGTGATGAAACCGGGAGTAAAGAAAGAGCCGTCTTTGTAGCCGTTTATTTTCTCGAAGATTAAACCGAGAACGGAAGCGTTAATGAGTGATTTATTATCTTCTTGAATTTCTTCTGAACCTTCGCTTGCAAAGTCATAAGCATTTAAAAAATCAAATAAATATTCTAAGGTTGTTAAATTTCCTGTGCGTTTTTTTCCTTGGTCGTTTTTGAGAACGCTTGATGAAATGATTGGAATCGTTTTATCGTCTCTTAGGTTGCTTATGAATAAAGTTACTTGCTCAATTTCTGTTGGTTCGAATAGCGAACTGTTTAAGTAAGGCACTTTTTCAAATGCTTTTTTTACGTCTTGGTTTCTTTCGTCAAACTTACGAGCCAACACCTGAAAAAACAGGCTGTTTAAGTCGTCGTAGTTTTTAATTTTTTCTAAACTTAAAAACGAATACGATTTGTCGCCTTTGTGGTAAGTAATGAGTTGGGCTTCCAGCAATTTGAGAAACAAAATTCTGTTTATCCAAGTAATGCTCAATTCAAGTGCAACATTGAATAAACGTTCTTGTTGAGTGCTGCCAAATTGGCTCGGTTTTTCAATTCGGTTTATTTTGTCTAAACTGTCAAGCTGAATTATTGCATCTTCGAGTAAGCTGCCTGAATTTCTTTCTCCTTCTTTGTTTCTTTCAATTAGTTTCTTGCCTTTAACTTTTGTTTCTGTTAATCCAATGATGTGCAATAACTCGCTGTAAAACCTTTTGTCGAGGCTGTTGCTGTCGTTAATAAAAGGAAGTTTTAACAGATGCTCCGCTGAAAGAAGTTTAAATAAAGCTATAAGTTTAGTATCGTCTGTTTTGTCTGTGTTGCGAAGTGGTTTTTGATATTCTTGTAAATCGAAGTAAGTAAATTCAATTTCTGTTTTAATGTCGGCAATGAAAGGTTCTGCAATTTGTTTATAGAAAAAATCGGTTTTTGTGTCTGCCAAACGTCCGCCTTCAAAGTCGTTGAATTGTTTTACAAGGTTTTTGTTTTGAGCAAAAAGCCTGTCGAAAAGGGTAGCATCAAAAATGAACCATTCGTTTATGTTGGTTGCAACAAGATGTTTTACTTCAATATTTTTATGTGTTATTCTTTCTCGTAAGTAGTAAAGCACTAATTCCTGAAACGCTTTAGTGTTCAATTTCGAAATCATTTGCTGTGGGCTATCATCCACAGTGAATGATTTTATCATTTCTGTTTTGTTGGTGGGTTTTTTTGCCTCAATAATTACTCCAACAGAACTACTTGCGTTATTTCCATTATGAATAACAAGGTCGTTTCGACCTTTTGTATTTATAAAATGGTTTGGGTCGTAATATGTTTTCTTTAAAAAGTCGATGACAAGATTTTTATGAAACTCTTCCGATTCGGTGTCGTTTGTTCTGTCGAGTAAAGTTATAAGATTTGCTTTGAAACCTTCAATTTCAGTCCTGTTCGGTTTTACTTTTAAAAAGGCTTTGTTTAATGCATTTCTTGGTTTCAATTCTTTTATTTCCATCTAGCCTATTGTGTGTTTATTTATGTTTGCTAAGATACTTTTAATGGTGGCGGTATGGCCAGTAAGGGATTGCGGACGATTTCCTATCAAGTTACACTTAACTTTGAGGCGGGCTACAACCCTTCGCATACCACTGAAACCCTTATTGGCTATACCGCGTGTTGTGCAACGTAGCTTTTTCAATTATAAATTTTGCCCAGTTTAATAAATAACTAGCATAAATCAATTTAGAACTTTCTTTTAGTTTTTTATCAATTACTTGAGGTTTATCCACTATCAAATCTTTTGCTTTTTTTGACATTCCTTTATCCACTATGTAATCAGTTGTAATTTTAATTTTTGGTAGTTTATATGCTTGTTTTAGTATTGATATTTCAGGAGCATTAATATTTATACTTTCTCCAATTTCCGTTAATACATATTTGCCATTATTTAATGATATAAATCCAAGAACCGCTAAATCTCTTATAATACCTGGTTTTATAGTTGAGAAGTTTTTAGTTTTATGAATTATCAGTAAACCACCGGCTAATTTATCTGGTGTATTTCTAAGGGTTGCTTTATCAAGATTTAATTTTATGTTTTTATAAAAACTTGATTTTCGTCCACCACCTTTAACTGGTAATTCAATGCTTTTCTTTAATGATAGGTCTGAAAATGTAATCCAATTAATCAAGTAGTTTGCATACATTCTCCATGTACTATCTTTAAAGTCATAACCTTTAAAATTTAGTTTAAATAATTTTATAATGGTTTCATTAGTAATAGGGGGAGTTAATTCACTTATTTGATGATAAATTGTATAATTCTTGAACTTTTCTGTAATATATTTTTTAAAGAAATCAGTTGTGGTTATTATATCTTCATTATTTAAGGTGTATTTTTCTTGCCGTTCAATTTTCCGTATTAAACCAATACTTCTTAAATCAATTAAACTATTTTCAACTGCTTCTTTAGAAATGCTTTTATTTAGTGATGTTTGTATTTCTATTGAGCTTTGTTCAATTAAAGTATTGAAAGTTAGAAATATCTCTAAACATGAATTAACGCTTGAACGAATAATATAACTTTCTCCAATCCTTGGAACTTGACCTGTAACTAAATAATCACGGAAAATGTCCCAATATATGTTATAATTTAAACCAGAACGGATTATTAATCTTTTATCTCTTAAAGAATTTATTACACTTTCAGAAATTTTATCATCTACCTCAGATGCTTCAAAAAAGGCACCTTCATATGCACGCTGAGCAATATATTTTAACCCTTGTGCTTCTTGGCTCTCTAATTTTTCTAAATCCGTTTTAAATAATTGCTCAATATTTAAATTCTCATCAATTAAATCATATTTTTCTTTTCCTGATATTATCTGGTCATAAATATGAATACAAAGTTTTTTTGTTAACCAAGGGAAATTTTGAGAACTTTCAACTAATCTTCTTTTTAATTCAATATCAATTTTCCCTATACTACCTTCAAGTTGAGATATAATACCATTAATTTCTTTTGAGCCAAATTCAGAAATTGAAAAAGGTTGCGCTTGCTCTTTTGCTTGCTGCCACAAATGATACGCTTCGTTTTCACTAGGAATAAGAATTTCGGTTTTCCAAGAAAAACCTATGATTAGGTTTTCTTGCAAATCAGTAACATCAAGTAAAAATTTGTAAAACGTTTTAAATAGGTCTTCTTTTCTAAAAATATCTTCAAACTGGTCAAAAATTAAAATTAAGATTTTGTTATGAGTTTTTAAATAATCCAATACCTCTTTTACTGATTCTGAGTTTAATAAATCATATGAAGATGTAAAACTAATTTCTTTGTTGAAAATTGTTTTTTTAATAAAACCAGAGTTTATAGCATTTTTCAATAACCGTTCAAACGCAAGGGCAACAAAATTAGAAGATAAGGCACTCCTTGAGTCAATAGCTAAAGTGAAAAATTTATTCTTATAAAATTTATTACGACAACGCCCTCTAACATCAGCAATCAACGAACTTTTTCCCCATCCTGATTTTCCAGTCAAATAAAAAACTCTTCTTTTTGTTTCCTTATTTAATACTTTACCAAAAAAAACAAAAACATCACTTCTTATAAGGTCTCTTCCAACAATATGGTTTGTAGATGCAGGTAGGTAATCAAACCAATTTTCACTTTCTTGAACTTCCGAAATAGATTCAATCTCTGCAATATCTTTTTTTGTAATAGGTAATTCTTCTTTAGTGGGATGTTCTATATTTAAATCTTTAATTTCATTCAGATTATTTTTCAGTCTTTCAATAGTTTCGGAATCTTTGACTGGTTTTGAATTTTTGGCATTAAACAAATAAAAAGAGTTCGGAATAGCAGCCAAAGTATCCTTTTTGATAAATACATAATAATCCCCAAAGTATGTAATTACCAATATTTGCTTGGTAAAATCTTCATGTAGATTCTCTATTGTTTTTATTTTTCCAGATTCTTGTAATAGGCTAATCACTTTTTGAGGTTCAAAAAATGTGAGGTTTTTATATCTTCCATCTGCCTTAAATTCATCAACAAGTCCTTTAGCCTGATGGTCTAATTCTTTTGTCCTTATGAAATATCCGAAATCGACTTTTTTAAACCTAACCTTTGCTTCAAAAGTCAATATTTCAGAGGAGCTTACCTTATTCTTAGCTTTACATTCAACGTATAAACTTTCATTAGATTTGTCTTTATGTTTCGCTGTAAGGTCAAGTTCCATCCCAGTATAGTTGACATTTGAACTCACTTCATATCTATGAAGTTCGATGATATCACGAACTAATTTTTCAAAGCAATTACCCAGTGTGTAGGGATTTTGTTCTTCAAGTATTATTTGTATCTCCGAATTCATATCAATTATTCTAATTTATTGCAGGGTGTCTTTTTGCTATGTTGCACAACATCTATATACCCGCAAATTGCGCCTATTTCTGCATTATAAGCAATTGCTAAGAAGAAAAACGCTCTCCCATTATTCAGTTTAATATTAAATGCTTATTCAAATATAAGAAATGTTTTTTTATTATTATATATTGTTAATAAATAATCGGTTAGCCTTCGCTCGGCTTAATCTTCCGCCGATAGGCGGACAGGCTGATTAAGTCGATTAAATAAATTTGTCTCTGACAAATAAACATTTCAATTAACGAATGGTCAGGAGACCATTTTTTAGTGAAGCTTAATCAGAGATTAAGCTTAGCGAGTGTCCAATTTTAGGAACTACTATTACGCTGGAAAGATTGAAAAAACGGAACTACATTTCTTTACTCGAAATCTACAAACAAATTTACTCCCATTCGGTCGTGAGCTCCACGCTGTTTCGGTTCTCCACAATTCAACGAACCGCTGTATACGAGACCTCCCGCACGTGCGGGATACAGTGGTGTGAGAGGTTCTCCCCATCAGTCTTTACTGGTGGGGGAGCCTACTCGATTAGCGGCTGCTCTCTGTTTAGGCAATGTCCTTTGCTTTTAAATTCCCTAAATCGTCAAGACAATCTACTGGAATCAAGTCAATGAAAATACTCCTTCTATTTTTTCTAATTCTTTTTCCCATTTTGTCAACAGGGCCATACATATAATCCTCAGAAAGTATATAGCATTTTTTTCTTGTTCTTGTGAGTGCAACAATAAATTGACAAACTTCCACATCAGAAGCATCTTCAACATTTTTCGGCATGACCCCATTGTTTGCACCAATGATGAAAACGAATCCTGCTGACATTCCTTTACAACCCTGATAAGAGGTTAGTAGAATTGACGGTTGCGTTTTATCAGGAGTAATTTCTACCACATCTGCCGGTAAGAATCTTGCTTTTATTTCGTTAAATGTTTTTTCGTCAACCAATTTTTCTAATTCAGCTAAAAGCAAATCATTGTTCTCACCTTTCTTATTGAACTTAGCAATTATTGAAATTATTTTAATTTGATGCCCCACAAATTCTTTTGGAAGCAATTCAATCATTGGTTTTCCTTCAACAGTTTTTTCAATGATGGTTTTTATTTCATCATTCTTCATTAGAAAATCAATAATAATTCTCCAACCTAAATTTGACTTGATGTTGTGAGAAAGAAAATCATATCCGTCACAAACTGTTGTTTCGTTTTTTTCTGA
>CAZTST010000180.1:3887-8424 GCA_964616585.1 uncultured Draconibacterium sp. | reverse complement strand
GAAGTTAGAATTTCGTAAGTATATGCAAAACCAATATTATTATATTTTAGACCGGCCGCTACTGCAAAACTTTCGTTAGTTCTATAACCTGTTTGAATCCAAAACTGATTATTCCATTTCAGCATCATATTAAAATCAAGATCGATAAAATCTCCATCCATATATCTGTATAATACTGATGGCTGAAGAACAAATTCTCTGCTAAGTTCAAAATCGTAAGATGCAAAAGCGAAAATAGTTTTAAAGAGTTTAGGATCTAAAGTATTGTAAACCAGCGGAATTGAAAAATGAATATTTAAATCCCGCCAGTTATAATGAAGACCTAGACCTGCATTAAAAAGCGCTTCATTTAAAGTTGCACTTATTAAGGTTTGATCAGTTGGATCTTCGATATTCACGCTAGCCATATCAATACTATTTTGCGCAAAACCAACTGAAGCACCAAATGCCAGTGTTTCTTCGCGCGATAATTTTATCCTATAAGAATAATTAATATTTGCTGAAAACTCTGTTAAAACACCATGTTTTAATTGCGAAACATTTAGTCCCAGACCCATGGCATCTGATAATAAGCCATGTATGCCAAACTGCATGCTTTCAGGCGCATTTTTAAAACCTGACCATTGGTCGCGATAATTAAAATATGCCGACACATTTCCATTTATTCCTGCAGCTGCCGAATTAAAAACAAAAGGATTTATATTATAAAAATTGTTTTCAGGGATTTGCTGCGAAAAAGCATTAAAGTTTAGAATAAATCCTAAAAATAATGCTGCTGATATTTTATATATATGTCTCATATACTCATTGATTATTTTATATATATTCATTTAGTGCTATTCAAGTATAAAATCGTTTTATTTATCTTAGCAAAGTAACAAAGCCTTTAATTTTACAGTCAGGGCACTCATCGCATTCAACAACGTAATAATAAGTATCTGAAGGAAGATTGCTTCCTGTTACAGTTTTTCCATCCCAATCGTTATTATAACCAATTGATGACCAGATAAGCTTTCCTGTACTATAATACATATAGAATGTGCAGTTTCGATAAACTTCATGATTCTGTATTTTCCAAACATCATTTTTTCCGTCATTATTCGGTGTAAAAACATTGTATGCTGAAAAATTGGCTAATTCGTTAGCAAACACATTTACAGTATAAACAGATGTACCCGAACTATTTACGCCTGTTATCTCATAAATCACCGGATTTGTAAAATCCTGATTAGAAAGACCACTTCGCTGAACTATGCCGTTTACTCTGGCTGTTGCATACAAATCGAGAGTAAATTCTGGTACGAGGTTTGTTAAATTAGTTGATGGTGGCATTAATACAGCTATCTCATTTTCAGAGATTACTGCCTCATCTTTTTCTCCCGGAATAGAGAAATTTAAAAACTCTGATGAAACTCCTAATATATTCTCACTCATAACCCAAGGTTCGTCTATCTGACCAATTATTCCATCTATAACAAACTGTAAGCTTTCTTCAACATTTATTATCATATCTGCCGAAGCATCATAAATTTTAAAAGTGACAGTTTGAGAGGCTGTATTTGAATAAATCATCAAATAATAAAAATACCTGTCGAAATCGGCATTATAAACTGAATTGGCTACTCCAATACAATTATTACCATTAAATGCTGCAATCATGTCGTTTGCATCGTTCGATTCGCTGGAATTTATATACATTACACCTGTTATGGTCATATTATATGTATAATTGCTTGGGTTAACTGACCATGTTGGCGCAGCAGCCCAAATAGTAGCGGCCAGCATTAATAAAAATGCTACCAAAATGTTTCTTTTATTTATCTTGCTCATTGTTTGAGTTTTATATGTTTAAATGAATACCGCTAAGATTAACTTAGCGGTATTTATCGACTTATTTATTTTTAACAATATTAATTGATCTTCTTTCGTTGCCATCAGAAATTGTAATAATGTAATATCCGGCAGGAATATTTTGAGTATTCCACTCAAGAGTATGACTTCCTTCTGCTACCCGGCTGTTTACAATTTCAGCAATTCTCTGATTTAAAACATTATGCATCTCAATTACAATATTTGCTTCGCTTGGAACTGTATAAGAAATCCAAATATTATCTTCAGCAGGATTTGGATAAGATGAAATACTGAATTCCGTAACTCCAATAACTTCAATGCGTTTTGAATTATGCAGTATCACAGGATTATTAATTTCTCCTGCAATACTATTCGAAGCAAACACCAAAGATTCTGTTATTAAAGTAATTCTATCAGTAGTCTGATCGATTAGTTTGAAATTAACATTTTCATCTTCGTTGGCATAAATGGTCAAGAAATAAATGCTTTTTCCGAGAGCATTAATTTGCTGTGGATAAGCAATTCCTCTACATTCTCCATTTATAAATGCACCAATAATATGCTTATCGCTTACTAATCCATCATCCAAAATCAATTCAGCTACTACCGACATTGTATTTTGATATTGTTCTTTCTCAAGTGTCCATTTATCTACTGTAATATCTTTATAGCCATTAACATCCTGATTTACTGATAGATTCTTCATTCCTGATTCAGGATAAATCAATACATCGGCAGGATTTGAAGTGCGGAACATATAACCACCACCCGGAATCATATATTGCAAACTTCCGAGCCAGCCCATTGCATTATCGTACATAGCAAAAGCGTACTGACTTTTAACCACATCGCCACCGGCAGGTTGATAACCCCCAAAAGCATCATTTACCGAAATATTTGATTTTGGAGTATAACTTATCCAGTTCCATCCTGTATTTAATGGAATTTCGGTATTTGCTACATCTATTTTTGAACCCCAATATTTAAGTGTATCCTGACGGTTAAGTTTAATCATATACATGGATAGATTATCAAACTGACTTAGAGAACCACTCCAATTGGCAATGTATTGTGTTCCATTCCAGATATTTGAATAATTAGCAAAGCCTGTTTGCCCTTTAATCTGATTACCTGAAACAGCATCAATATCTTGAAGAATAGTGTTAATGTCGTTAAAATTATTGTTAGCTAAATTAAATGAGAACCAAGTCCAACCTTTTGCAAGAGGCTTATCAAAACTGTAACTATTAAAAGTTTCCAGTATCTGAGGATTGGCAGGTGTTCCGATTACTTCATTATGTAAGAATTCAAATTCAGGAGTAACATTTACATGTATAAAACCTTCGCTTGCATTCCATATTTTGAATTTAACATCCTCGCCACTATTAATATTGCTAAAAATAGTGAGGAACACTTCAAACATATCATAATCTGCTATATAAGTCGATTTTGCAACACCCCTACATTCACCGTTAACAAAGGCAGCAATCATATCATCAGGATTGTTGGAAATAATTCCGTCAATTTTTAGTTGTCCGATAATATTCATAGAATATTGATAATCAGATGCATTTACAGTCCAATCAGGTGCTTGTTTGCTTACTTTTAGATTGATATTTAATTTTTCTGCATATCCAAAATCGGAAGTTAGAAATAGTGAAACATCATAATTTCCAATATTTACAACAGGATCAACAGTAAAATGAATCGTTTCGTAACTATCAGGCGCTAAACTTCCATTTGTCATAGAAGCATCAATCCATGCAGGTAGATTTGAAATCTCAAAATTTTGTTCTATTCCGCCAAGATTTAAAATGTTAACATCGAAAGACATATCTTCATAAACCTCTTTCTCAAAGAACAATTTACTTTCTTCCCAAACCACTGTATTTTGCTTGATATATGCTGTCCATGTGGCTGGAGATTCCAAACGATTTTCTCTTAAATCCTCAATCGCTTCAACTGTAAATTCAAGTACGCATTTTTCAATGGCAGATGGTTGTTCATTTACATTGATAATAATTTTATCGGTGCTTACAACCCAATCAAAAGCAAGTTCTTGCACCGGACGAGCATCTTTAATGTTTGGAACATCAATATTTGACGCAAAGCTTCCCATAGAAATAGCGACTGGAGCTAAACCTGTAGCATCTTCAAAAGTTTGAATTAGATTTTCGCCAAGAAAATCGTATTTATCAAATGGATAATAAGCTAATAAACCCATCTCAGTTCCTTTGAGTTTGGAATTCATATCCATTTTAATTTGCTTGGACGTTTTGGCAAGATTCCAGATACGCACTTCATCAAGTAATCCTTGAAAATGTTTATCATAGTCTATTTGAAATTCTGTAACATTGTGTCTTCTGGCACCTAAACTCATATTTGCAGCCATCAAACCGCCAAAAACTGAGCTTTGTCCATAAGTTTTTAATTCACCATCAATAAATAATGAAGTATTACCTATTCTATTTAGCACAAGAGCAAAATGATGCCATTGACTATCCAGAAAATCTTCTTCTGCAATTGTAATAGTGGTTCCATTGTTTTTGGCATAAATTTCTCCATTTGCATTTGTTCCAATTACCCAAACGCCTTCATAAGGTGGACTTTGATTAGTTATTCCATCGTGTCCGCTTGAGAATAATACTGTATTTGCTTGTGGAGGCGCTTTGAAATAAAACTCTAA
>CAZTST010000180.1:0-3787 GCA_964616585.1 uncultured Draconibacterium sp. | reverse complement strand
CGCTTGAGAATAATACTGTATTTGCTTGTGGAGGCGCTTTGAAATAAAACTCTAAGGTAAAGTTCATATACTTTGTAATCACAACACTGGAACCGGTATTAATATCAACAACATTATATGAACCATTAAAGTTTTGCGCATAACCTGACGGGAAAACTTTCCATTTTGCTCCAACCAGTAAAGCATTATGTGCGCGTGCTTTATCTTCTGCATTGAGGCCAAAAGCTTCGTCCATAGGCCAGAATCCTCCAATTCCAACTTCATTGCCGCTCATAACTTTTAGCATATCGGCATAAGTAGTACCAAAACCACGTGCTGCTTCCCAAATTCTAAAATCATGGATAAATCCATTATAGAATTTATCGTCGGAAGTGCTCTTACCAATATACATACGACCAACTCCATTAAACAGACTCGTAACAGGTACGTCTTGCATAATGATTTTATCATTCATATAAATGTTAATTGTATTTGTTTCTTTATTGAAAGCAACTGCCCAATGCATCCACGAAATTAAATCGGTATAGGAATTTGGTGAAGTAAGCGTTTGATTATGCAACTTAGTATAAAATTTATTGTTTGCATCAAAACCTATTTCTACATCGCTTTGAGCAAAGATTACACCAGCGCCTGTTGCACCTCGTCTTGTCCAAAACTCAATGGTAAATGGTTTATTGTCGAAGCTTACGCCTCTAACTACACTTAAATAATTACTAATTCCATCAAAATAAACACAGCTTTTATGACGCAATTCGTTATCGGCATTAATAACTCCACGAACGGAGAAGTTATATGGCAATAATAATCCTGCCTGAATTTCTTCATCAAAAGTTATCATTATTTCATCGTTTGGCGATAGAATTCCATCAGCAGGTTGCGGACTGCCAAATAGTTTTGGCTTTTTAACATCTTTAATTCCGCTGGAAATAACTGAGTTATTTTCAGTTCCATCAGCACAACGCGATTGAAGTTTAAAATCATAAGTACGATCCTGCATATCTTTTAGGTCGAAAACATATTCAATATAAGACCGTCCTGCAATAGGGATTTTTGGTTCCGAAATATTTTGCCAATTTGTTGTATCAACATAAAATATTGTTTCAGTTCCCCAATTTGAGGTTGAAGTTGATTTATATTGAAGCAAAATCTTTTCGAAAGAGCTATGAGCTAAATTATAGCCACCAATACCAACAGTTAAAGTAGTATCTCCTAGCGTATTTACAACCCATTGATTTTCCGGTTTGCTTAACTTAACAGGAGAACAAACAGGTTGGAAATATGCAGTAATTCTTACGCTATCTGCTATATTATCCTGAAAATCAGTCGGATCGTATTGACAGGCAGAATGAAGTACAAGAACTAAATCTTCATAATTATAAACATCCGGTAAAGTTTTTTCAACCGATACTATTTTATTAATTGTTTTCCCTGCGGGAACAATAATCAATCGACCATCGTTGATTGGGCTACCATCAATTTTAATAAGAGCACCTTGCTGATTTGAATTTTGATCAATTGCCAGCACAAACCATTGGTCGTCTTTTGATTCACTAAGATTGCTCAATTGCACATTAAATAATGCAGGCAAATCTTCGAGTACATCAGAAGCAATTGGATTTTCGCATGAAATTAGCGGTATCTCGCGCTGCATAGTTGCTTCATTTAAAGGTGAACCAGGCTGGTAATATTTAGTTTTGGTTCCACCTTCATAAGGACACATTGTTTGACCACCGCGTGTGATGAATACAGGACCAAAAGGAGTTCTTGGTTTTTTTACATCAATACTAATATAATCACCTGCATTTCCATCGTTTAACTCATAACCAAATGTTATTGCATTAGTTTTCTCAACCCCAGTTACATCGGTTTTTGTAGATTTATATGTTTCTTCTAGTGTTGTCTTAGTACCAATACCCATAATTTCAAACCCTAACTCGCTAGCAATTTTTGGAGCTATACTCCATTCAAATGTGCTGGTTATAGATTCAGAACTCTCGAGAGTAAGCTCGCTACTATATATGGTTCCGGCATCAAAAGAGATGTTTTGCTCTAATTCTGCTTGACGTTTTTCCTTTTCATTTTGGGCTAAAAGGTCTTCCCATCCTTTTATTTGCTGATTAAAGAAGGCAACGGAATCAACAAATAAAGAATCGGCCGGCCAACCTGCAGGTATGGTAAAATTATAAGAATCACCACCATGATAACCACTGGCATCGTTAAAACCAGCGAGGTTATTTCTACCATAATCAGGAGAATCGCTACTTAATACTGAAGAAAAATTTCCGCTTTCATTAGTCAAAATAAGATTGCGTAACATTGCCAAATTAGGTATAAGATAAAGCTCTAGAGTATTTTGCGAATACTGAAAAGCAGTAGCAAACTCAGGGTCAACCCTAACTCCTTTATCCATTCCAATATCATAAGTTACTCCATTATAATCAAAAGGATTTCCAACATGATTCTCTCCATGATCTAAAGGCATTAATTCAAGATTGGTTGATATACCATAAACAATATTGGTTGAAAAACCTATGAATACATCACCTCCACTACCTACAAAATCTTCACTATCACTTGTTTTCCATGTTTGTGTCAGAGTTGAAGTTGTTGAGGTTGTATTTTCATCAATCCATGTTTCAGTAGCTTCTATACCCAAAGTCAAATCGTTTTTTGTTTCGGTTTCAGTTATAACTCCTGCACCAAGTCCTGCGAAAGTGATAACCTTTGCGCCCAAATCAAATGTAATTCCGGCGGATTGCGTAAGTTCTTTACCGGCAATCATTGTTTTTGTTTTAGAAATGCTACTGCCTTTAGAGAGATAAGCATAAGAATTAGAACCTGGAGGATCACGAAGAATCATTTGAATATCGTTCGGTCCTTTAGTAACAAAATTATTTCCTGTTGGCATTCCACCTAAAACATAAGCTTTAAATGTATCTCCGTCAGGAGGCCATGGTGTATTAATAACTCCATTCTTTCCTGTTTTTGCAACAATTGTCATAGTTTTAAGATAGTCGCCAATACCTCCGGTTGTAATATTAGGCATGCCTCCAAGAAATTGGTAAAGAACTCTTCCCTTATCATTAATTTTATAAATATCCTTGTTTTTATTTGTGGAAAAGAAGTTTTGTATTTCTACATTTCCATCTGTAACAGGTACAAGGTCTTCTGCATTGTTATTATTGGCATTTACATAGCGTTCAAAAACGCTTATTATCATTTTATAACGGCCTCTTTGCAAGAATACAGGAAAAGGTGTTAGAGGGTTTCCACTCTGATCAATAATAGGAACCATTTGCCCATTTCTTGCCATTGCTTCTTCTGCCCAGAAAAAATTATCCCCATTTTGATTAGTAACACCAATACTTGGAATTTCTCGATAGATAAAGTCCTGACTATAATTATATTGCAAGCTGTCAATTTTGTAGTAAGTAATCGAATCTCCGTTAGGCAAAACAGTATAGTCAACAATTAAACTGTCCTTTTCGGTTTTTAGAGTTGATTTATTTGTTAAGTCGATAGTCAAGTGAAAATCATTGCCATAGGTATAAGACCCTGCCTTTACAGAAGTAACTAAATATTTTTCTGGTAATAAATAAGCAAAATATTCACCTGTAGTAGGATCAGGATTGATAGTAATATTTTTTGCCAATACATTATATTTGGTATCTCCATCATCGACCAGAATATTATCTTCGTATGATTCGTTTTCCCAGATTTTTTGAACTCCTGATGGATTATCCGTTAAATCGAATCCTTTTTGTGTTGTCATTACAAAAGTTGCATT
>CAZTST010000179.1:0-8546 GCA_964616585.1 uncultured Draconibacterium sp. | reverse complement strand
GCATAAAGTTGAATACACTGCAACTACAGTTGAAAAGGCAGCTAATTTCTCTCAGCAAGTCATTGATTATGCAACCTCAAACGATTATGATTTGATTATGATTATGACAAATCCTGATTCCAGCTGGACAAAATACCTTTTGGGCTCTTATGATGAAGAAATTATTTTTAACACATCGCAAATACCTGTAATGTGCATAAATCCAAGAAAATATAATTGGGAGAAGATAATGAGTTATTAAGAATTATGCAATATTGAAAACAGACCGAAGCTAAAAACTTCGGTTTTTTTATGTTCTAATTTTCATCAAATAAGCTTCCGCCTCAGGTCCAAGATTAAAAATCAAATCCAAAATGCTTATATTTTCAAAAAAAGGATATTGATCGGAAAAAACCTGAATATAGGTTGGCAAACCAAATTTATAAGAGTTTTTTGGAGATAATGAAAATCGTTTATCCTCTTTAACCGAAAGTTCGTTAGGAAAAATAAAAGTTTCAGTTCGCTTAGTTTTAACTTCCCACTCCATAAACTTGTTGATTAATTGAATAATATCTTCATTTAAATCGAGCAAAAAGTTATGTTTTTTAGAAAATAATTCTTCCATTTCGTCTTGATAATAGAGCAAAAATGGAGATGAATTATAAGCAGTTTTTATTGCACGCCAATGTAATTGTTGCCAAGGTTCATCGTACGAAATTTTTATATCACGAGTAAGCGTTTTCGTACCAAAAGGTTTAATAATAGGCACACTCAGCGACTGTAATCCATTGGCAGTTAATATTATACATCTATTTCGGAATGTTTGTTTTGGGTAGGTTTCAAATTGCTCAATACTAATATCATTAGACTGAAGAAACCAGGCATAATTTAGAATTGGAGGAAAATAAGCAGTTGATAATAACATATCTCTAAAAAAACAAAAATAGGCATAAAAAAAGCATGACACAATGCCATGCTTTCATATTTCTCTCTAAAAAAATATTTATTATTTCAACAAAACATCATTGATTGCTGAAATTAATGTTTCTTTAGGTAATGCACCTTGAGCCATTTGCGGCTGGCCATCTTTAGGGCAAAACAATAAAGAAGGAATGCTACGTATGCCAAATGCACCGGCTAATTCTTGTTGATCTTCAGTATCAACTTTATAAATATTGATTTTACCTTCGTATTCTTTTGATAATTCTTCCAAGATAGGAGCAACAATTTTACATGGCTGACACCAATCTGCGTAAAAATCTATAACACATGGTAATTCGCCTTCGAATTTCCAATCTTTGTTTTGTTCGAAATTAAATACTTTTTGTAAAAAAACTTCTTTTGTTAAATGTTCCATTTTATTCTTTTATTAAACTTTATTTCTATTCTATTTTAAACTTTTTTTATTCTTCAATTTTTTTATTTCCTAATACAAAATCTTCAATAATTTCTTTGTATTGCTCTTCTTGCATAGCGCCCGGCTGCATTGCAGGTTTGCCATTTTTAGGGATAAACAAAACAGATGGAATAGAGCGAATTCCAAATACGGAACTCAATTCACGATTTGCATCGGTATCTACTTTGTAAATCACCACTTTACCATTGTATTCCTTGGCAAGTTTTTCCATAATTGGAGCCACACGTTTACAAGGGCCACACCAATCGGCATAAAAATCTATAACTGCTGGTAACTCACCTTCATAAACCCAATCTTGTGGATTTTTATTGTAATTCCATACTAATTGACGAAAACTTTCTTCGTTCAAATAAATTACCGAACTGCTTGCCTTATCGTCAGAAATAGCTAACGTTTCAGCATTATTCTCTTTCTCTGTTGATGTAGCTTTTTCGGCTGCATTTGTATTACACGAAGTAAACCAAAGGTTTAAAGTTAGTGCAATTAAAAAGATTCCTGTTTTTTTCATTCTCAAATTAAATTAATCATTATTAAAAAGCATGCAAAAATACAAATAATTTTTAAATCGCTTTAATATCACTATTCTTTTCAATTTTTATGCCAAAAGTATTTTATCTTTGCATACGACACATTGGCAGAAAGTATTTTAGCAATTATTTAACTTTTGTTGATTGTGTCATATAAAATGAAAAAATTATTTGAAAATATCAATATAAAAGAATTTAATTCACGGTTTTCCACTGACGAACAGTGTCTTAAATTTCTTGATAATGAAAAATGGAAAGATGGTTTTATTTGTCGAAAATGTGGACATACAAATTATTGTACCGGGCAAACAATGTATTCGCGTCGTTGCACCAAATGCAAACATCAGGAATCGGCAACTGCTCATACAATTTTTCATCGATGTAAAATCCCAATTCAGGAAGCTTTTAAAATCACATATCTTGTTTGCTCTCTTCCAAATATTTCGAGTTACGAAATCTCAAGACGAATTGACATCAGACAAATGACCTGTTGGAATTTCAAAAAGAAAATTACTGAATGCATCGATGAGCGAGGCGATATAAGTGTTATTCAGAAAGAAGAGCTTAAAAAGAAAATTTGATGCGATGATATGCTAATGTGCTAATTTGATGGACAAAACTTTAAACCTGAAACCTCAAACTTCAAACTCAATTAATCACTTAACTCAAAATAAGACATCCTCCATAAAGTAAAACAAAAAGTAAAGTTTTTAAAGCCAACTTCTTTAAGTATGGATCGAGCAATTTTAAATCTTCAATTTTGCGAATTTTAATTAAATCATCAACAAATAAAGGAATAATCAGAATCAACCATAATAGTGATATCCAATTCCTAAAATTCAACAAATTAAAGATAAGAGCAAAAAGCAAAGCTATTGAAATTAAAAGCAGATGATAATTCTTGGCGTCTTTTTTTCCTAAACGAACAGCAATAGTTATTTTTCCAGATTTTTTATCATTTTCAATATCACGTATATTGTTCAAATTAAGTACTCCTGTACTTAAAAAACCCAAACTGGCAGCTGGAAGAAAAATATCCCACCTAAGAATTTGTGTGTTTAGAAAAAAGGTTCCAAGTACAGCCAATAAACCAAAAAACAAAAAGACAAACAAATCGCCTAAACCCGAATATCCATAAGCTTTTTTACCAACCGTATATAAAATGGCTGCGGCAATAGCTGAAATTCCTAAAACAAAAAACATCAGTCCAAATCTTAAATCCATGCCATGCGTACCATAAGAAATCAGGACAATTCCACTTATCAATGATAAACCAACAAGAATCCACATGGCCGATCGCATTGCAGAAAAACTAATTTTTCCACTTGAAACTGTTCGCTCCGGACCTATCCTTTCATTGTTATCTGTACCTTTTTGAGCATCGCCATAATCGTTAGCAAGATTAGATAAAATCTGCAAAAATATTGTTGTAAGCGCAGCTAATAGACTAACATCCAATCTAAAACCTCCAAAAAAAGCCGCTAAAAAAGCACCCATTGCAATGCTGGAAAGTGCCAACGGAAGTGTTCTCAAACGAAATGCATGAATCCAGTATTTTACTTTCATTTTTTATTAAGGAAACTTTGGATATTTATGAAAATCAGGCTCACGTTTTTCAAGAAAAGCATGCTTTCCCTCTTGTGCTTCATCAGTCATATAATAAAGTAGAGTTGCATTACCGGCAAATTCCTGAATGCCAACTTGTCCGTCCAATTCGGCATTCATGCCAAGTTTTATCATACGCAATGCCATAGGACTACGTTTATGCATAGTTTTACACCAATCAACAACTTCATCTTCAAGCTGTTCGAGTGGAACAACTTTATTAACCAAACCCATTTCAAGAGCTTCCTGAGCTGAATATTGCTTGTTTAAAAACCAGATTTCACGAGCTTTCTTCTGACCAACAATGGCAGCCAAATAAGACGAGCCAAAACCAGCATCGAAACTGCCAACTTTAGGGCCCGTTTGTCCAAAAACTGCATTGTCGGAAGCAATTGTTAAATCGCAAATAACATGTAAAACATGACCGCCTCCAATTGCAAAACCATTAACCATTGCAATAACTGGTTTTGGCATGGAACGAATTTTTCTTTGAACATCTAAAACATTTAATCGTGGAATGCCATCTTTTCCAATATATCCACCTTTTCCTTTTACATTTTGATCGCCGCCGGAACAAAATGCTTTATCGCCTTCACCGGTAATAACTATGGTTAAAACATCCTGATTCTCACGACAAATATCCATTGCTACTGCCATTTCGGTAGTAGTTGTAGGTGTAAATGCATTATAATAACGCGGACGATTAATGGTCATTTTTGCAATTCCTTCCCAATATTCAAGTTTAATTTCCTCAAATTTATATAAGCTTTGCCAGTTTCTATTTTCAGCCATGAGCGTTTTTTTATTTAAGCAACAAAAATAATCATTTCTTAAGCAATTCATGCATAATGCTTTTTAAAATCGAACAAAAATTCAATACCTTTGAACGGAAAAAAAAGATGTCTTCCGAAAAAAACAAGATACGTTGCGATTGGGCAGGAAACGATGCTCTTTACCAAAATTACCACGACTTGGAGTGGGGAATTCCGGTTTATGATGATGCACGTTTATTTGAATTTATAATTCTTGAAACTTTTCAGGCAGGACTCAGTTGGATAACCATTTTACGAAAACGGGAAAATTTTCGATTGGCTTTTGATCAGTTCGATTATCAAAAAATTGCTAAATACACTGAAGAGAAAGAATTAGAACTGATTCAAAATCAAGGAATAATACGAAATAAACTAAAAATAAAAGCAGCGATAAGCAATGCTCAATCATTTCTAAAAATTCAAAAAGAATTTGGTTCTTTTAGTAAATATTTATGGGCTTTTGTTGATGGAAAACAAATTCAAAATAAGTTCAAAACAATGAGTGAACTCCCGACAAACACTCCTTTATCTGATACAATAAGCAAAGATTTAAAGAAAAGAGGATTTAAATTTGTTGGATCAACAGTTATTTATGCGCATATGCAAGCTTGTGGAATGGTAAACGATCATTTGACTTCTTGTTTTAGACATAATGAATTAAGTGGCCATTAATTATTATATTGATTAAAAAATATAAACAAATTACAGAAAATAAAATACTCTAAAACAAAGATTGTACTATGGCTAAAGTAATTATTGGTATCCATGGATTAGGTAATAAACCACCAAAAAAACTTCTAGAAGAATGGTGGAAAACATCTATTTTAGAAGGTTTTAAGAGAGCCAATATTAATCCTCCGCGCTTTAAATTAGAACTGGTTTATTGGGCCGATATAGTTTATAAATATCCTGAAAACATAAACATTACTGATAAAGACGATCCGTACTTTTTAGAGGAACCCTACGAACCATCTTCCGATGAACCCAGTAAAAAAACAGACCATAGTTGGCGTAAGAAAGTACTTCAATTTATTGAAAGTCAATTAGAGAAAGTTTTTTTAAACGAAGACTTGAGTCTTAATTATGCCGAAGTTTCGGATGCCATAATGTATAAATATTTTAAGGAGCTGGAAATGTACTATGGAAAATCGGATGATCAATTAATGTTGAAACATAAAACTCGTAATCGTTTGCTCCGCATAATTAAAAAACACAAATATGATGATATACTCCTGATTGGTCATTCAATGGGATCCATAATTGCTTATGATGTTTTGCAATTTGAACTTCAAAATCAGAAAATACATACTTTCGTAACCATGGGCTCACCACTGGGGTTACCATTTATCCGTGCAAAAATTGCAAAAGAATTAAGAACTGCACATCATGATATAAAAATAAGTACTCCTGATAACATTTCATCTGATTGGCTTAATTTTGCCGACTTAGAAGATAAAATAGCTCTGAATTTTGATTTGAATAACGATTTTTCTTCAAACAAAAACGGAATACATATTACTGATTATGAAATAATTAACGACTATATTTTTAATGGAGTTAGGAATCCACATAAAGCATACGGTTATTTACGTAGCAAAGAATTTATTTTAAAACTCAATTTGTTTCTAACAGAAAAAAAAGAATTATCAATTAATAAAATAGTCCAAGATATACGCAAAATTGGCCATAAAATAAAGTTTGCGAACATTTTAAAATCAACATTATGAAACGGAAAAAAATGATTCAGCAGCTAGCCAGCCAAAAGGAATGGGATTTTATTATTATTGGTGGCGGAGCTACAGGTCTTGGCACAGCCGTTGAAGCGGCTTCGAGAGGCTTACAAACTCTTTTATTGGAACAAGTTGATTTTGGCCAGGGAAC
The DNA here is from genome assembly GCA_964616585.1 of uncultured Draconibacterium sp. Lineage (GTDB taxonomy): Bacteria > Bacteroidota > Bacteroidia > Bacteroidales > UBA12170 > UBA12170. The sequence goes on along the minus strand of CAZTST010000179.1, from coordinate 2,325 downwards.
TTCCAGCAGAAGTACAAAATTAATACATGGAGGAGTACGCTATCTACAACAGGGAAATATTTCGTTGGTCATAGAAGCTCTAAAAGAGCGTGGCGTTTTGCGACGAAATGCTCCTCATTTGGTTCATGATTTGCCATTTATAGTACCGGCCTACGATTGGTGGGAAGGTCCATTTTATGGTATTGGATTAAAAATATACGATATGTTAGCCGGCAAAGAAGGTTTTGGCTCTTCAAAATTATTATCGCGTGAAGAAACCATTCAAGCTATACCTACCATTGAACAAGAAGGCTTAAGAGGTGGAGTTGTTTATTATGATGGTCAGTTTGATGATGCTCGTTTGCTTATTAATCTTGCACAAACTGCTGAAGAACAGGGCGCCTGTATTCTTAATCATTTTAAAGTGAAAAGATTATTAAAGACTAATGATTTAATAAATGGATTGGAAGCTGTAGATCAGGAAAACGGAGAAAAATATACTCTAAAAGCAAAAGCTATAATTAATGCAACCGGTGTATTTTCTGATAGTATTAGGAAAATGGATGAATCAGAATGTAAATCCATAATCAGTGGTAGTCAGGGAGTGCATATAGTTTTAGACAAGTCTTTTCTACCGGGCAAAACTGCTATTATGGTACCTCATACCGATGATGGTCGAGTGATTTTTGCTATTCCCTGGCATAACCGTTTGGTTGTTGGCACAACAGATACTCCTGTAGATAAGTTCGATTTAGAACCTATCGCATTTGAAGAAGAAATTGAATTTTTGCTCAAACATACTGCCCGATATCTTACAAAAGATCCTGAGCGTAAAGATGTTTTAAGCGTTTTTGCAGGCTTGCGTCCTTTGGTTACTTCAGGTGATGACGAAAGTACAGCAGCTATTTCTCGCGAGCACAGCATTTTAATTTCCAGAAGTGGATTAATCACCATAGCTGGTGGAAAATGGACTACCTATCGCAAAATGGCCGAAGATACAGTAGAACAAGCAGCAATCATTGCACAACTTCATTTAAAACCTTCAAAAACTAAAGATCTGGCAATTCATGGTTCACAGCCAAGAGATACTTCTAATCATCTAAAAGAGAATTATGGTTCTGATGCTGCTAAAATTGAGATTTTGCTAAAAGAAAATTCAAAATATAAACAGAAACTTCATCCCGATTTTCCTTATTTATTTGGAGAAATTATTTGGGCTATACGTGAAGAAATGGCCTTAAAAATTGACGATTTTCTTTCAAGAAGAACACGTTGGTTATTGCTTGATGCAAAAACCTGCATAGAAATTGCCCCAAAAGTTGCTGAAATAATGGCCGAAGAACTTCAAAAAGATAATGATTGGGTCAAAAAAGAAGTGCTAAGGTTTAATCAGTTAGCCGCAAATTATTTACTTAAAACCAGCTAAATCATCGAAAAAATAGTCTTAGCAATTACAAACAAAGCTGATATGGACGAAATGCTAAGAATAGCCCAACGAGTATAACCCTTATCAAGATATTTAGTAACATATCTAGAAAGCCAAAAACCCAATGTGAAAGCTGGTAACATCCATAAAAACAATGTAAATTCAACCATTGTAAATTTCCCTACAAAACTTAATGAAAGTAAGGAGATTAAAGTACCAAGAGTAAAATAAGCAGAAAGAGTACCGCGAATAACCTTAGCATTTTGATGTTGGTAAAGCAATCCCATTGGTGGACTTCCTATAGAAGCTAATGTACCCATAATGCCCGATAAAAAACCCGCGAAAAATAATTTAGGTTGATTTATTGTCCATTGCCCACGCATCAGGCTAAGGAGAACAGCTAATAAAATCAAGCCACCAAAAACTAACGAAAAATAAGTTTGCGATATAATTACAATTATATAAGCTGCTACTATCGCACCTAAAATTCTACCAAATATAGAATAACCTAATCCTTTAAGAATAATTGATTTACGTTCACGAATCATCAAATATACGGATAGCATAAAACCGCTCAATAAAGTTGGCACAGGCACAAAGCCTGGATTTATAATCATTAAAACAGGAGCAGCAGTAATTGCAAAACCCATACTTGTTGAACCTTGAACAATTGCACCAAGCATTACAATAAAAAATACGATTAGCAAATCGGCCGTTTCCATTTCTCAAATTTGAGGGCAAATGTATGAAATTATAATTTGGTATAATTATACAAGTTTAAAGTTAAAAATCAATTTTATGAAGAGACTTTCGTATTGTAGATTGCTTGTTCAATTCAGGCAATATAGTAAAACATTTATATCAAAATTTTGTAACTCAACTCTAAAATGCAAATCGGCTTCTCTACAATTGCTTTCAGA
>CAZTST010000178.1:0-8578 GCA_964616585.1 uncultured Draconibacterium sp. | reverse complement strand
GGATTTCGTTGAAAAGGATCATAGATTAAAAAAAGGCAGTATAATAGAAACAAATTTGGCCGTAAGCTTGCATAGTCCGTTTGAAGACGAACGTAAAAAGCTGATGCCGATTGAAAGTGTTTATCATCTTCCTAAACTTCTGGATGAAATTCGTGCGTTTGAGTTTGGCGGGCAGCGCCGTGTTTCTTTCGAATACATTATGTTTAAAGGAGAAAATGATCAGCACAGACATATAAATGAGCTGGCGCGAATATTAAACGGAATCAAATGCCGAATCAATCTCATCCGTTTTCATCCTATTCCTGGAACACCACTCGAAAGTTCTTCTAATGAAGAGATATTAAGATTTCAGGCAGGACTAAAAAGAAAAGGAATATTAACGACAATCAGAGCTTCAAGAGGCGAAGATATTTCTGCAGCTTGCGGTTTGCTTTCGACTAAAGAATTGGTAAAAAGGCAGAAAAACGATGATTATTAGAACTTTATCCCTGACAGGGTTTAAAACCTTGTCAGGGATATAATTTATTTATTCACCGTCAATTAACCCATCCAATAATTCCCGAACACTTTTACTGTTCCAATTACTTGTACCTTTTTCACTTACAATAACTTCTCCTTTGGTGTTTAAAATAAATGTGGCAGGAATTGTTTTTGACTGTAGGAGCAGAGGTTCTTTTGTCTGATATCTATATACAGGAAGATCCAAATTCTGTTTTTGTAAAAAAGCATCAACCAATGATTTATCTTCATAAGTTGCAATTACAAAATGAACATCATCTTTATAATCGATATAAAGCTTTTCTATTGATGGCATTTCGGCAATACAAGGAGCACACCAGGTGGCCCAAATGTTTATGAATATTGGTTTATCGTTAAGTTCCAACAATCGGACGACTTCATTTTTATCATTTAATAATTGCCATTGCAAATCACTAGAACTGAGTTTCCCGAAATTATCTTTTTCAGAAACGGAAGGGCCTATGAGTGTTGCACGTTTAAGAAAGACAATCAATGGGGTTCTTGTTGCCGGAAAAATTAAGGCAATAATCAGCAATAAAAATATGATATCACTGCCCCAACTCCACTTTGTTTTCTTCTTTAATTTGGCTTTGTAATTTTCGATGAATTTCATTCTGATAATTTTTTGCTAAAATACAAAACTAGATTAATGCAGGTCAGTATTAAAAATTAAAGATATCTTTTTATTAAGGTTTTCCTGACTACAAAGAAAAACCTTTGTGTGCCTTTGTGCTACCTTTGAGTGCCTTTGTGGTAAAATAAAAAGTTGAACCACAAAGTCGCACAAAGTACTTCACAAAGGATACACAAAGGAAAGGTTGTGTTGTCGAAAAATAAGTGCAAAAAAAGAGGGTAACTCCTAAGAATCATCCTCTTTGTATCGAATCAATAAAACGCTATTTCGCAACTACATTCTTCATTCCCATAGTAATGGCATCTTCATTCAAAGGAATAAGTTTATGATGTCTTTTGGGTAGTGATTTTTTTAATCCTTTAATCACATTTTCTAGTTTTACAATTGGCTTTACTTTCATAAATGCACCTAAAACAATCATATTAAACGTTTTAGGATTCCCCATAGTGGAAGCCAATTTTGCACCTTCGATAGTATAAATTTTAATATCTGTACGACTAGGATGTTTAATAATTCCGTTAGGGTCGTAAATCAGAACGCCTCCGGGTTTTACTGATTGCTCAAATTTATCCATCGATTGTTGATTAAGAATAATAGCCGTATCAAAATTTGTTAAGACAGGCGAACTAATTCTTTCATCACTAACAATTACGATAACATTTGCTGTTCCTCCACGCATTTCTGGTCCGTATGAAGGCATCCAACTAACTTCCTGGTCTTGCATAATTCCGGAATAGGCAAGAATTTTCCCCATAGAAAGCACTCCTTGTCCACCAAAACCTGCAATAATCATTTCTTCAGTCATAATACTTAATTTTTGAAATATTATTTAACTAGTTCTCCATCAACTTTAATATCTCCTAATGGGAAATAAGGGAACATATTATCTACCATCCAGTTATTTGCATCTACAGGTTCCATTTTCCAGCCTGAATTACAATTTGATACAATTTCTACGAAGGCAAGACCTTTTTTCTCTTTCTGAATTTCAAAAGCTTTTCGAATTGCTTTTTTTGCTTTGCGAACAGCATTTGGAGTATGAACTGCTTGACGAGTAACATAATAAGTACCGGGTAATTGCGCAACTAATTCGGTCATTTTTAAGGGATGTCCCATAGTTGATACATCACGACCATAAGGGGAAGTAGATGATTTCATGCCCGGTAAAGTAGTAGGAGCCATCTGACCACCTGTCATACCGTAAATACCATTGTTCACAAAAATAATTACAATATTCTCTCCGCGGTTACAAGCGTGTATTGTTTCGTTACCACCTATAGCCGCTAAATCGCCATCACCTTGATAAGTAAAAACAAATTTCTCCGGCCAAACTCTTTTAATGCCAGTTGCAACTGCAGGTGCTCTTCCGTGAGCAGCTTGAGTCATATCGATATTCATAAATTCGTAGGCCAAAACAGAACATCCAACAGGAGCAACACCAATTGTATCTTCCCAAATACCCATTTCTTCAACAACTTCCATAGTAATTCTATGAGCTGTACCATGACCGCAACCAGGACAATAGCTCAAAGGATTATCAGTCATTAATTCAGTTTTTTTGTAAACTAAATTTTCGGGTTTTATTATCTCTTTTATATCCATGTTTTATCCTCCAATAATTTTTTGCTCCAGAGCAGTCAGCACTTCTTCCGGAGAGTGAACAACACCACCAAAACGACCAAAATGTTCTGCCGGAACTTTTCCATTAACAGCTAAGCGAACATCTTCAATCATTTGTCCGGCACTCATTTCAACAGCTAAAAATCCTTTGACTTTATCAGCTAATGAATTGATTTCTTTCATTGGGAATGGGAAAAGGCTTATTAAGCGAAACAGACCAACTTTAAGACCTTTTGCACGAGCCATATTCATAGCTTTTTGTGCTATGCGAGCACTTGAACCATATGCAACAATTATATAATCGGCATCATCGCAATTAATAGCTTCAAAACGAACTTCATTTTCTTCAATTTTACGATACTTTGCTTGAAGTTTCAGATTATGAGCTTCTTGCTTATAAGAATCTAATTCCAAAGAAGTAATAATATTTCTTTCGCGTGATTTAGTTTTTCCAGTTGTTGCCCAATCGCCATAACGTTTAATGATTTCCTCATTAGTTAAGCGTTTTTTTTGTTTAGGCATTATCACTTTTTCCATCATTTGACCAATAACTCCATCAGAAAGAATCATAACCGGAGTTCTGTATTTGAATGCCAGTTTGAATGAATCCTCAACAAAATCGGCCATTTCCTGAACTGAAGCTGGAGCAAGAACAATAAGACGATAATCGCCATGTCCACCGCCTTTTGTCGATTGAAAATAATCAGCTTGAGAAGGCTGGATAGTTCCTAAACCTGGTCCACCGCGAACAACGTTTACAATCAGACAAGGTAATTCTGATGCCGCAATATAGGAAATACCTTCTTGTTTTAAACTAATTCCGGGACTTGAGGAGGAAGTCATCACTTTTTTTCCTGCGCCAGCAGCACCATATACCATGTGAATGGCAGCTATTTCGCTCTCAGCTTGTAAAACAATCATGCCTGTACGGTCTTCGGGGCGCTCTACCATCAGGTATTCAATGACTTCCGATTGAGGAGTGATAGGGTATCCAAAGTAAGCATCACAACCGGCAAGAATCGCGGCTTCAGCTATTGCTTCGTTTCCCTTCATTAATTTTACTTCACTCATATCTTATTTATTTTTTAAGATTTTAAATTATTAAGCAACCTTTACTTTGTAAACCGAGATTACACCATCAGGGCAAACAATTGCGCAATTGACACATCCAATACAAGCCTCAGGGTTTTCCATATAGGCATAATGGTAACCTTTGCCATTTACTTCTTTTGCCAGCAATATTACATCCGTTGGACAAGCAGGAATACAAACACCACATCCTTTGCATTTTTCTATGTCTACTTCTATTGCTCCTTTAATTTTTGCCATTTGTAGAATGTTTTGAAATTTAACGCAAAAATACTCAAAATTTATTTGACGGCTATTAGGGGGAAATCTTTATTTATCAAGTGATTGATAATTTAGAAGGAATTTAAATTGTTATGCATACATAGGTAATTTAGCAACTTTGTAAACCATTGATTTATTGATGTTAATCGACTAACATTTAATAAAATTCGAATTCTCAACTTTGGGTGATACAAAAAAGAACTCGTTTTTTATTAAAACTTGGTATAAAATCGAATTCCAAAAATAGAGCTTCCCAAACGAATCATTGTACTTCCCTCTTCAATGGCAATTTTATAATCGGCTGACATGCCCATTGAAATTGTAGAAAAATAATCTTGAACAATATGATTTTCTTTAATTTCAGAGAAATAACTTTTTAGGTTTGCAAATTCCTGACGAATTTGATTTTCATCATCTGTATAAGTTGCCATTCCCATTACTCCTACTATACGTATGTTTTTCATGCTATTAAATTCAGGACTTTGAAAAAGTTCTATAGCTTCATCTTTATAAAAACCAAATTTAGCATCTTCGCTTGCAATATGAAATTGTAATAAACAGTTAATGGTTCTATTGTTTTTTACTCCTTGCTTGTTTATTTCTTTCAAGAGTTTTAAGCTATCAACTCCATGGATTAAATTTACAAAAGGAGCCAAATATTTAACTTTGTTTGTTTGCAGATGACCAATGAAGTGCCATTCGATATCTTTCGGAAGACTATTATACTTATCAACCATTTCCTGAACTTTATTTTCTCCAAAAACTTTATGACCTGTATTGTAGGCTTCCATAATATCGGAATCGGATTTAGTTTTGGAAACGGCTATCAACTTAACGTTTTTTGGAATTTCGTTTTTGATTTTTAATAAGTTTTCTCGAATAGTCATAATCGTGTTTTTTGCAAAAATAACGAATCTTACGTGTATTAAAAAGTAAGATTAATCTTAGAAAAAATTATCAATTGCCTTGATTGCATTCAAGGTTCGTTCTTTTCCTTGGCCGCTAATTTTAAAATAAGGAAGATTTCTTTTTACAAGTTCTTTTATGAAGATATTTAGTAAGCGTTCTCGCTGATTTGGATGCTCACGTAAAGGGTCATATTCCCATGGCAAATCTATATCGGTTAATAAGTACAAATCGAAATCTTGCTTTTTTAATTCATTCAATATCCATGGATGGACATTTTTGTATTTAAACTCGCTCCATATTTTTATGACTATCAACTCGGTATCAACAAATAAATATCCATCTGCTTTACGCTCCCAAAAAATACTATTTTCTTGTTGTTTTTTTGCAATATGTAATAAGTCATTTTGATTGTATGGTCGGCCCAAACCGGATAAAAAGCTCCTTGCAAATTCTTTAACATAAACTGAATTGTAATAAGCAGCTAATTCTTCTGTTAATTGACTCTTTCCTGTGGATTCCGGTCCTAGTATAGCAATTTTTTTAAGCATTTTTCAGCTGACTTGTTTGATTTTCTATCGTTTTACGCCAACTTAAATATGCCAAAATTGCTATTACTAAAAAGATAGCGTATTGAATTGCTGTGAATCCATATCCTTTTACAAAGTAAAGTGGAATGGAGACTATATCACCAATAATCCACAAAGTCCAATTTTCAATTTTTTTATTGGCCATTAACCACATAGCAGCAAAGAAAATTCCTGTTGTAAAGGTATCAAGAAAAGGTGTAGCTATTCTAAAATCTTCTATATTCCCAGAACTCAGATTTTTCCAGGCATAAGTAATGCTTTCATATATTCCTAAATGTGAGGGCATAACATCATAATACCGATAAACTACAATTACAAACGCTGATGTAAATAAAAATATTCCAGTTGCTTTTAGTTTATCACTTGTATTAGTTCTGCTAATTACTATGTGTTGGTTTTTATTGTCAATTATTTTACTCCACATATACCAGCCATAAATGCTCATCAACGTGTAATAAATATTAATAATTAAGTCTCCATATAAACTCCATTGAGAAAGAAGATATACATAGATTGCAGTACTAATTATTCCTGTTGGGAAAACGAGAATATTCTCTTTTCGGGCATAGTACACACTAATTACGCCAAATAATGCGGCCAGAAATTCAATTATGATATTAAACGTTGTTGCGTTTTGATATGGTTGTACTAAAAAATCTATTATCTCATTCATTAGTCGGAAGATGAATCTGTAAATCGGAATTTATAATTTTCAGTACAAATACCGAAGAAGGAATCTCAAAAGATTTTTCAATTTCTTTTGTTAAGGCACTCATTACTTCAGCGTATTCACCAAAAACCTGAGTGCTTATTCCATTGCTTTCAATTCGTAGTTTTGAATACGTTTTTAACCGATGAATAAATCCTAGAATAGGAGGAATATATTCTTCGTGCAAAGGGTAATAACTTATTTCTATCGAAATATTCATTGTATTATCTTTTGAAACCAGCAAAAGTAGCAAAAAATAGAATGACTAAAATTGCCTTATTACAGCTATTAGTATGAGTATGATTGGATTGGTATCCAGTTGTACGCAATTAGCAGTTTTACTGTTTATTATGGGAATCAGCTCAGCTTTTTTTCATGTTTCCGACCCAGTTTTAATTCGAAAAGTAGCTGGCGACAAAACAGGTTTAGGAATGAGTTTATATATGGTAGCAGGAGAATTAGCACGCTCTATTGACCCGATTGTAATTGTTTCTGCTGTTTCTTGGTGGGGATTGGAAAATACATATCGATTGATGCCTGCCGGTATTTTGGCTTCTTTTATTTTATTTTTTCGATTAAGGAAATTGAAAAATGTCGATTTTAATTTGTTGCTTTTGCTGCTTTATTAATTGGATGGCTATCGGATAGAATAGGCCTGGAAAGAGTTTTTCATCTAGCTCCGATTTTTGCCATGATGGCAATTCCTTTTGCTTTTATCTTTCGGGAACCGAAACGATAGATGAATGAATTAGTTAACAAATTTGCATGCTAAATTATAGTTGTCTTCCCAAATTTTGTATCAGTTGAAGAAGTTGGTCTTTCTTCCTGAACGAGACGGGAATTTTACTTCCATCTTTCATAATAACAGTTCCTCCTTCCCTTTTGTCGAAGTGGTCAATTTGTTTTGTATTGATAAGGTGAGATTGATGTACTCTTAGAAATCCCACTTCCGAAAGTAATTCATCAAACTCCTTCAAAGTACGCGATACCAATAGCTTATTGGCTCCAGCTAAATAAAAATAAGTGTAATTATTCTCTGATTTACAATGTATTATATCGTTTATTTCAACAATGTAGATAGCTTCGGTAGTTTTAAGAATTATTGTTCCAAAAGATTGATTTGGAATTGAGTAATTATTTTCAAGTACTTCTATTTGAGATTTTAATATTTTCTTTTCGGAAGAATCGGTCATTTTTTTTGTGGCCTGAATAAGATCATCCGGTGTTACCGGTTTAACAAGATAATCTATAGCACTGAATTTAAAGGCTTTAATAGCATATTCTTCATAAGCAGTTATAAAAATTACCTTGAAATTGCATTCCGGAAAATTGCTTAGTAAATCGAAACCGTTGCCATCTCCCATCTGAATATCCAGAAAAATAAGTTCAGGATTAAACTCATTTATAGTTTGGATTCCTGATTTTACTCCATCAGCTTCTGCTACAACTTCTATTTCAGGAGCATACATTTTCAACATTATAATTAATGTTTCTCTGGCCGATTCTTCATCATCAATTATTACTGTTTTAATCATAGCATTATTTTAGGTTTAAAGGTATTTTGAAGGTAACGCGAGTTCCTGATGCTTTGTTATTTTCATCGAATAAATCTTCGATTTTATATGATATATCAAAACGATAACTTTTTCTAAAGCAGCTTAACCTTTCTTCTGTTATTTCAGTACCATATGATTTATGACTATCTGTTCCTTTTTTTAATTCTAAGGATCTTGTTCTTCCAATACCATTATCTTCAATGGTATAAATAATTGAATTATCTTCCAAAATCATGCTAATATTTATATGACCATCGTTTTCCTGTCTTCTTATCACTCCATGTTCTATTGCATTTTCCACAAAAGGTTGAGCCAGCATTGGAGGGATTTTTATGAAAGCAAGGTCAATATTTGGATCTATTTCAATTTTGTAAGTAAACTTGGTTTTGAATCTTTGCTTTTGGAGGCTAAGATAATAATTAAGAATTTGAACTTCCTTTTCCAATGTAATAAATTCTTCTTTAGTGTTCTCAAGAATTAAACGAATTAGCTTGGAAAATTCAGCTAGATATTTGCCTGCCTCTTCTTCTTCTTTTTTATAAATATACCCCTGAATGGCAACTAAAGCATTAAAAATGAAATGCGGATTAATTTGCGCCCTGAGCAATAATTCCTTCAATTCAGCCATCTTTCTTTTAGATAAAAGCCGTTGATATAAAAACCGAATAGTAATAAAAATAATGGCTATTAAACT
>CAZTST010000177.1:0-8636 GCA_964616585.1 uncultured Draconibacterium sp. | reverse complement strand
TACAAAATTAGAGCTCTTTTCCGATTATTTAGACGAACCTCAAAACATTCTGGTAAACTGGGATATGGTATTGGATTTGAAAGTTAATAAATTGATTTCCGCCAAATTAACCACCGGATTAATCTACGATCATAATATCATAATTATGGATAGTGATGGAAATGCATTAGGCCCAAGAGTTCAATTTAAAGAAATGTTTGGCGCAGGATTATCTATTAAATTCTAGGCTGTAACAAAAAGCATATTTAACCCGATTCAATTTAAGATTCGGGTTTTTTTATACAAAACAATATGTACTTTTGTTAGCGATGATTACCGAGGATAGTTTATTTACATTTAACGTTCAGAAAGAATTCTCTATTCAAAAAAGCAACGATAGTTTGACTCGTTTTTTTGTTGAAAAGGGCAATACTCAAATACATTTTATTAAGCGCCCTGAAGTTCCGCATATTCCTATGTGGACACATCTTAGTTTTGTTTTTTGGGTATTTGTTGTAATATTTGTATTACATTCATATACTCGTCGTTTCAGTCAAATATTTAGTGCTACTTTCAGTATAAAACAGGTAAAATTTTTACAACGTGAAGGCGATTTGCTAAAACAGAGCTTTCCGATTATGTTATTGCTTTTGTATGCATTTGTGCTTTCTTTTTTTGCGTATATAGTTATAAATCAATATTATCCTAATTCATTCTATTTTTCTTTAGGCGAAGGATTATTGATTTTATGGGGAACAATTATTCTTTTTTATCTGGGAAAATTTCTTAGCATTTGGTTTTTAAGTATTTTGTTCGAAACACGACAATTAAGCGCTCGTTATATGCTGGATAGTTATTTATTTCATATTAGCGAAGGATTAATATTGCTCCCATTATTAATTTTATTTATTTATTCGGGAATACAAATATTTCATTATGTGGCAATTATAGTGCTTATTGCGCTATGGGCTTTACGTTTACAAAGAGCTTATGTTATTGGGTTAGCTTGCACAAATTTTTCACGGTCTTATTTATTTTTGTACCTTTGCACGCTCGAAGTATTGCCCTTCTTTCTGCTGTACAAACTGGGTTTAGAGTTTGTTTAATAAAAAAGGGCAACGTGCTGTTGTTAAATTAATTTTGTACCCGTGAAAATTAAAAACGTATTAGTCTCACAACCCAAGCCTGCTGAGGTTGAAAAATCCCCTTATTTTCTTTTAGCAAAAAAATATAAAGTTAATGTCGATTTTCATAAATTTATTAAAATTGAAGGCATTAAAGCAATCGACTTCCGAAAAGATCGTGTTGCAATTTTAGATCATTCGGCTGTTATTTTTACCAGTCGTCATGCTGTGGATCATTTCTTTCGATTGGCCATAGAAATGCGTGCCGAAATTCCTGATTCGATGAAATATTTCTGTGTTTCAGAAGCTATTGCATTTTATCTGCAAAAATATGTGCAATATCGTAAAAGGAAAATATTTTATGGGCGACAAAACTTTGTTCAGCTTATGGAAATTATCCTAAAACATAAAACCGAGAACTTTTTGCTGCCTTGTTCCGATGTATCTGAGCAAGATTTATCACAAATCCTGAAAGACAATAAAATTAATCACAGTAAAGCTATTATGTATCAAACAGTAGCTAACGATTTATCTGGTGTAGAAATCAATAAATACGATTTACTTGTCTTTTTCAGTCCGTCAGGAATAAAATCTTTGTATGCCAACTTCCCTAATTTTGAGCAGGGCGAAACTTTGATTGGTGCTTTTGGCCCTGCAACTCGCAAAGCAGTTGAAGAAGCAGGTTTGAAATTAAGTATTGAGGCGCCCACACAAAAAGCGCCATCAATGACTATGGCTTTGGAGCAATATATCGAAGAAATGATGAAGGTAAAATAAAGGTTCTTTATATTAAGACTCTTGAAAATGTTCACTTTTACAAAAAAAGAACGTCTTAACAGCAAGAAAGATATACGTTGGCTTTTTGAGTCTGGATCTTCATTATTCAGCTATCCGTTTAAAGTATATTATCATTTCGTTGATAAAAAGGAAAATACTCCTCCTGTAGCTGTACTTTTTAGTATTGGAAAAAAACAATTTAAAAAAGCTGTCGATCGTAATCGAGTAAAACGTTTATGCAGAGAAACATACCGATTAAACAAGTACTTATTACTTGATAAATTGGATGAAAAGCAAAACCGTTTAAATATCGCCTTCGTTTATATTGGTAAAACAATTCCCGAATTTAAGGATTTGAATGCGAAAATGCGAAAAGTATTAATACAATTAGCAGCCATCGATAAGACATAAAAAACCCGGTAAAATCCGGATTTTTTATTTGATTAGGAGTGACCTTTTACAACCATCATTTTACTGATTTATTCTAATAATTAAATTTCAGAATAAATAAATAGTTTTTAATTATTGTTATAAATAGATTAAGTTTTTCGTTATATAAGAATATGATGACTGCTAATGAGTTTAAACATAAAATTCTTCCGCTATCACAGCGAATATTCCCATTTGTTGCTAGAATATTAAAGAATGACGAAGAGGCTCAAGACGCTGTTCAGGAAATAATGATCAAAATGTGGAATTCGAGAAATAAATTATCTAAACACCCGAATATTACAGGTTTTGTAATTCTGGCAGCAAGAAACTATTGTCTCGACCAGTTAAAAAAGAAAAAAATAGAACAAGTTGATATTTTAAATCCGAGATTAATGTCTGATTTATATATTGATCAGCAACAAACTGAATATGAAGATACTTATAAACTAGTGCATAATATTGTGGCTGAATTGCCTGAAAATCAAAAAGAAATATTATTAATGCGCGATATTGATGGTTTTGAATTTGATGAAATTGTTGCTTTAACCAATCTTAAAATAGAGCATATTAGAGTCTTGTTATCACGAGCAAGAAAACATGTTCGTGTTCAGTTAAAAAAAATCTATAACTATGAATAAAGAAAATATAGATAAACAGCTAGAGCTTTATTATAAAGGACTTACGTCTTCGAAAGAGGAAATAGAGCTTCTTAAACAATTGGATAATTCAAAAAAGGAAACCAACATCTGGTTTAATTATATTAGACATGATAAAAAAGTTGCCCCAAAAAATTTGGAAAGTACCATTTGGGCTTCAATCCAAAAGAGGGAAAACAGAAAACGGAGAATCTTACTTCGCATAGGCTCAGTAGCGGCATCGATCATTTTAGCTGTTTCTGTTTTCTTAACTGTCGAAACCTGGCCTCAAAAGGAAATGAGTTATGCTGAAAAAGCGGCTGTATTGGAAGAGGCTCTGGCCATGATTTCGGAGACTCAAGAGACCGCCATTTTAGGTGAAATACTTTACGAAGATGAAATTTTAATTATTTACACAAAATAAAAAGAAAAAGATGAAAAAGAAACTATTAACCTTAGGATTTTTAAGTTTGCTAATATTAGGTATTCATGCACAAGAGAATACGGGATTTCTCAAAATAACTGAAAAAGGAAAAAATGCTTTTGTGAAACTTAAGGATGGCGTTAATCCAGATGTTTATATTGATGGGAAAAAATATGACTCATCCATTTTAGATTTACTAGACACAGAAAAAATTGATGCCATTACAGTATATAAAGGCAAGCCTGCGATTGAAAAATTTAAGGTTGAGAACGTTATCGTAATTACTACCAAAAAGAAAAAGGCTGAAGAAGAAGAACATTCAAATAACGAGAATATTACCGTAAAATCTGACCGTATTTATGTAGCATCAGATGTTCAGATAAAAGGTAATGAAGAATATCCAGTAATTGTAATTGATGGGGCTATTTCTAATAAGGAGGATCTTAGAATTATCTCACCCGATGATATTGAAGCAATCCAGATTCTGAAAGATGAAGAATCAAAGAAGAAATACAATACCGAAACAGGGGTTATTTTGGTCACAACCAAAACAGCAAAAAAAGAAGCTGAAAGCCAAAAAAAGAAGTAACCAAAAAAACGTTAACTTTATTGTTTAATTTGGCATCGGAAATGGAGTGTTTATAAAAGCAAAACGGTTTATACTCTTGTATAGGCCGTTTTTAGTAAAAGGAGAATTAGGTAATGTGTAAAAAGATAGTACGTATATTTTTTGTTTTCAGTCTCATTTTATTATTAGCGAGAACTATAAGTTCTTGTAAATCATCACGTTTGGAGAATAAGGCCATTAAAGAAACGGAGCATCGACAGACGAAAATCAATGATAATCTGGTTAAAGAATACGACAAAAAATACAAGCGACAGACGAAAATACAATCAGAGCAACAAAGAAAAATGATAGAACAAAGCAGGAAAAAACCAAAAAATATGAAAGCTGCAAAGCGCTTCTTTCTTTTTAGATGGTTGGGATTATAATTCTGATTATCAATATAATTGCCATATAATTAGACATCAGATGACTTAAAACAAAGCTTTTAGCATTAACGACAGCATTTCAACTAGTCATCAGATGATTTAGGGATTTAAGGTAATTTTAAAAATGCCAATCTTTTCGTTTTATTTTGTTTAACTTTACGCTTTAATTTAGCTATTATGGACGATTTAATTTATGGACTTTTAGTTGTTGCGTGGGTTGTTTACGGTATTTATTCGGCTTCAAAAAAAAACAAGGCCAAGCTCTCAGGTCAATCCGCACCATCAACGCCTCAACCTAAAACTATAGTTGAAAATGTTTTTGAATCTTTATTTCAGGAAAGTTCTCAAAGCTACTCAGAAATTAATTCGCCTTATTACAAAACAGATATTGTAGAAGCAAGCATAGATTCCGATAGCTCTACTGATAATGTTGAGGAATATGAAGAAAATGACTATTTGGATATTGTTCCGGAAGCTCAAAAAGAGAGCGAAATTGACACTTATTCAGGAACAGATAATGTTATACAGTCTATAGTTATTGAGGATGAAAATGATGAAATTAAAAAATCAGCAATCGAAAGCTATAGTTTAGATGATAAAAAAACAACAGAATCCATTTTTGATCTTCGTCAAGGCATTATTGCTCAGGCAATTCTGGAAAGACCTTACAAATAATTTATATCGGACTTGATATATAACCTTAACAAATCTTAACTTTAACGTCTGAATTTTAAGTTTTTCTTTTGTAACCAAAGGCGCTCTTTTCCGTCCTATAAACGAAAACCAGAAAAAGATGGCTTTTAAAGACGACAGTTTTTATATAGAGGAAGTGTTAAAAGGCAACAGCAGTGCCTATGCTCCGCTTGTTGAAAAGCATAAATCAATGGTTTATACTATTTGCTATAAAATAGTCAGAAAATCCGAAGAAGCAGAGGAATTGGCTCAGGATACGTTCTTAAAAGCATTTGATAAATTAGATAAATTCAGAGGAGAAGCCAAATTCTCTACCTGGTTATACAGAATAGCTTATAATGCCGCAATTTCAATGACTCGCAAACGCAGGTTAGAAGTTCATGCACTTGATGATTTTGTAATTTCGAATTATTCGGAAGATGATGCACGCGAAAATTTGGATGCGGTTGATTTAGAAGACCAACAAAAAATGCTTCAAATAGCTTTAAGTACTTTATCCGATGATGATTATCTAATTATTAACCTATTCTATTTAAAGGAATTAGCTGTTAATGAAATTAGTTCAATTACAGGATTATCAGCAGCTAACATAAAAGTAAAACTGCATAGGATAAGAAAAAAATTATATGCCCATATGCAAGAAGAATTAATACGAAACGAAGATGTGGCTAACGCAATAAATTTACAATAATGGAATCTGAACAAAAAATAACCGGATATCAAGCGGTTGAGCAAGACACATTTTTAAAGTCTTTGTTTAACGAAAATCACCTAATGTCGCCTTCTTTGAATTTTACTACCAATATTATGGCAGCAATTCAGCAAAAAGATAGCTTGGCATTTGATTCCGGTATAAACACCGTAGGCAAAAACGTAACGTTTTTAATATTTGGATTGATAGCGCTTATCAATTTAACCGTGGTATTTATTATATGGCCTTATGTTTCCGTTTGGCTGCCCGAAGAAGGTCTTTTTCGCTATATGTTGGAAAACATTAACACTGTATTCTTAGATTATGTTGTTCGTATTTTCTCGCGCACAATATCATTTTCTCTTATATTTATCATCGCTTTGGCATCGTTTTCTTTATTTGGTGTTGATAATTTTTTAAAAAAACGCTTTCGCATTCCGCAAAACACTAGTTTTATGTTTTAATAATTAGTGCTCTTTTCGATTGAAATTTAATTTTGCAGAATGAAGCAAGGCGTTCCTTCGTATGGTAAAATTTGGCTGGTTTCATACCCTATAATTTTAAGTTTACTCGCACAAAACCTTATTAATGTTATAGATACGGCTTTTTTAGGGCGTGTTGGCGAGGTTGAACTTGGAGCTTCGGCTATCGCCGGATTGTTTTATATAGCTGTTTTTATGCTGGGTTTTGGATTTAGCAACGGAACTCAGATTATGATAGCTCGCCGCAATGGCGAAAAAAAATTCAAACAAATTGGAAGTATTTTCGATCAATCGGCGTACTTTTTCTTACTGTTAGCCCTAATCATTTTTGTGTTTATCTATTTCTTTGGCGCCTTGGTTTTGAAGCAAATAGTTTCTTCTGATAATATCTTTCAAGCTTCAAAAGCCTATTTAAATATTCGTGTATGGGGAATCTTTTTTGCTTTTGGTAATCTGGCTTTTCGTGCATTATTTGTAGGAGTTACAGAAACTAAATCATTGGGATATAGCGCATTAATAATGGCCATTACAAATATTATTTTCGATTATTTATTCATTTTCGGACATTATGGTTTTCCGAAAATGGGCATCGCCGGAGCAGCTTTGGCAAGCGTAATCGCAGAAGCAGTTTCATTTATCTTCTTCATTTTTTATGCTCGCTTTAAGCTCGATATTAAAAAATGTGAATTATTTCGCTTTCCAAAAATTGATTTCGCAATTATAAAAAGCACTCTATCAATTTCTACTTACATTATGTTGCAGTATTTTCTTTCAGTGGCAACATGGTTTTCGTTTTTTGCCATTATCGAAAAAATGGGCGAACGCCCGTTGGCAGTTTCTAATATCATCCGTAGTATTTATATGGTTTTGGTAATTCCAATTATGGGTTTGAGCACTGCCACAACAAGTTTGGTTAGCAATGCCATTGGCGAAGGTTTTATTGATAGTGTAATGAGCATTATCAACCGAATAGTAAAAATCAGCCTGATTAGCATTATTCCTTTTATTTTGTTAATCTGGTTAATACCTGAATATTTAATTCGAATTTACACCAACGACCCAAGTCTGATAGCCGATTCCATTTCTTCGCTTTATGTAATCAGCGGTGCAATTCTTATTTTTGCAGTTGCCTTTATTGTTTTTAGTGGTGTTAGCGGCACTGCCAATACTAAAACCGCTCTGGGAATCGAAATACTTACTCTTGTCTTTTATCTTGCTTTTCTTTATTGGGTAGTAATTTTGAAAAATGTGGATATTGCAGTTGCCTGGACTTCAGAATACATCTATATGTTAGGTTTAACCATATTTAGTTATTGGTATTTACTGAAAGGAAATTGGCGATTGAAGCAAATTTAAAAGCCAAATTTCAACCAATAATAGTGAAAGTTTTTAGGGATTTCGATTTTAATTTCCTCATTAAATAACCCATACATTGCTGATCCACTTCCACTTAACGAAGAATAAATAGCGCCACTCTGATATAGCTTTTCTTTTAAATCAGCCAGCACGGGAAATTCAGCAAAAACTACTTTTTCAAAATCGTTTTTTAAATTATTTTTCCAATTCTCAATAGGTTGTTTAAGAGCATCTTTCGGTAAAATATGTGGCAATTTTGGTTCAATTTTACTATATGCCCACCCGGTTGATATTGTAAAATCAGGAACAATCAATATTAGTTTCAATGGATTCATAATCAATTCAATATCTTCCAACTGTTCTCCTTTTCCTTTTATGTATTGAGCTTTTTGACTTAAGAAAAAAGGACAATCGCTGCCAATTTCTAAAGCCATTTTCATCATTGTACCTTTGTTTATATCGAGCTGAAAAAGATTATTTATGCCGATAAGCGTGTGAATTGCATCAGAGCTTCCTCCACCTAAACCTGCTCCACTTGGAATTTGTTTGTGCAAATGTATTTTTACTGTCGGAAAATCATAATTCTTTCTCAGAAGTTGCAGAACTTTCCACACAAGGTTTTCATCAGATGTTATATTGAGAGGTAGCCCTGTGAGCAATAATTCATCTCTTTCGCTTTCGATAATCTCCAGAATATCAAATAGATGAATTGGATAAAACAGGCTTTCAATATTATGAAATCCATCACTGCCTTTGTTTAAAACGGCCAGACCTAAATTAATTTTGGCATAAGGAAACCAAAGCATAAGCATTGTTATTTTTTGACTTATTCAAAAATACAGATTAATCTAAATGCCCGTCTAAAAACATCCTTAAAAGTATTCTACATCAATAATATTTGTGCCTTTTTGGTGTTTTTGAGTTTTGGTGGCGAAAATATTTACTGTCAAATAACCAAAAAAAATCAAGATGAAAAAACGCAGAAGACAAATCTCAAATATTTCTAGACCGTTTCTAAAACAGTATGAATTATTTACACAGGTTATTTCC
>CAZTST010000176.1:0-8667 GCA_964616585.1 uncultured Draconibacterium sp. | reverse complement strand
TTCACATTTAAAAGAAACGAAATGAAAATTAGTTTTAGCGTTTTGTATTAAATTTCATGACTGAATATTTGGGGATAAGCCTGACTATAGCAATTAAGTAATTTCTGAAAGACGGCAAAATAATTCAATTGGCAATAATCCAAAAAGCAATCCGAAAATTTATTTAGAGTATTTCGTTTCTTTTAAATGTGAAACCATCCTTTTCAATTTTCTCCGATGAAACTCGACTGCCTTCTAATAAAATAACAGCCATCTCGCCAAATAGGATTTTAAAAATAAAAGCGGGAACGCCAATAGGAATGAAAAATCTACCCATCTTCTTCGCAAAATAGCTCATCAATTGCTCATTATTAATCTGCTGAGGATTAACTGCATTATAAACTTTTGCCGGATTATCATTTTCGATGATAAATAAAAACATTCGAGCTAAATCTTCCAGCGCTATCCAAGGAATAAATTGTTTACCTGAACCAAGAGGCGTAGCAAACCCCATTTTTAGCGATTGCAGCATTTTGGGTAATGCTCCACCTTTTTGACTCATTACAACACCTAACCTGAGCTTGCTTGTTTCGATTCCCAATTCACTGAATTTATCAAGTGCTTTTTCCCATTCTACAACTGTTCTAGCCAAAAAATCATTTCCTGGAGCATCTTCTTCTCTATATATATGATCGCTGGTTTTGGAGCCATAATAACCAATTGCCGAAGCCGAAATTATCTTCTGCGGTTTTTTATCAGATTTTTGAATTGCTGAATACAACAATTCCGTTGTTTTTACCCGACTGTCAATGATTCTCTTTTTTTGCCGCTCAGTCCAACGTTTCGACGAAATATTCTCCCCAGCCAAATGAATAATTATATCGGCAAATTTTATGGCTTCTATGTCAAATATTTCATTTTCGTAATCCCAATAAAATGATTTTATACCTTCCATATTCCTTTGCCTTGTCAAAACGGCTATAGAATAGCCTTTTGAAAGAAGTAAATCTTTAATCGCCGTTCCAACGAGTGCTGTTCCTCCTGTAATCAATACGTTTTTTGCCATTTTAACTGATGTATTTGCTATGAATTTCTTCTAAATCTGAATTCCGATCACAATCGTGAATATGTTGATGAAAATAAGTCAGTTTATTAAATACTTGTAAAGCTTGTTTGAGCTCATCGTCTTTTAAATTTCCAACTATAATTTCAGAAATTTTATGCATCTCGTCAAAAGACCCCATAATTGTTTCAATTCCTTTGGGAGTAAGCGAAACTCGCTTAGCTCGCTTATCAATATTATCCTGAATTTCCTGTACCAATCCGTTTTTGACTAAACGTTTGAGGATTTCGCTCCCGCTCGAGGTTTCCAATAAATGTTGATTGATAAGCTCATGTTTAGTTAAACTTTTTTGTTTGAGCAAGGAAGCCAGAAAACCAAATTCATCAATTGTCTTAATTTCCCTGCCTACAAAAGCCTTTTTCATATAATGTTTGGCGAAACGATACAAATTTGTCAATAGCGTTGAAAATTCAACTTCTGCATAAGATTTATAATTCTGATAATTATTTTTATCAAATTCAAGCACATTTTGTGCGGCAGTCTCCTCGCTTACCTTATCTTTAAGATAAATTGAAAATTCTTTTAAATCGCTGTTTCCAAACTCATCTTTATAGGCTTCTACATGATCTAGTAGATTTTTTATCAATTCCATTTGCTCCGACATTGTACTAATTTTTAAAAAGAATTACTTTTTTGTTTGTTATATACAAAAATGTAGTATTTTTGCAAATATAATACAAAACTGTAATACTAATGCAAAATACATTTAAATATATTCTATTCATTCTGGTTTTAAGCTTAGTTACGAAAGTCGGTTTGGCTCAATCGGGTCAAATTAGAGGTGTAATTTTAGACCAAGATAATAACGAAGCCATTCCTTTTGCTAATATCTTAGTAGCAGGCACAAATAAAGGGACTTCCGCTTCATTTGATGGAGATTTTACACTTGAAAACGTACGGCCAGGTTATGTAAAACTGCAGGTTTCATCGATAGGATATACACCCATTATTAGCGATGAAATATTTGTAACCAATTCGAATAGCCCATTTATCGAAATTCTATTACAAGCCAACGAGAACCTATTGGATGAAGTTGAAGTAAAGGTTAAACCCTTTCAAAAAAGAATAGAATCTCCAATTTCGATGCAAAGCATAACTACACGCGAAATTGAAAGTAATCCAGGTAGTAACCGAGATATTTCGCGAGTTATTCAGTCTTTTCCGGGTGTTGGTTCCACGCCTGCATTTAGAAATGATGTAATTATACGTGGTGGCGGACCTTCTGAAAACCGTTTCTTTTTAGATGGAATTGAAATTCCGGTATTGAATCATTTCTCAACACAAGGCGCTTCGGGTGGCCCTGTTGGTATTATTAATGCCGATTTTATTCGGAATGTTGATTTTTATTCGGCTGCCTTTCCAGCCTCAAAGTATAATGCCTTAAGCGGCATTTTAGATTTTAGTTTAAAAGAGGGTAGTAAGGATAAAACAAATCTTCAATTTACGCTGGGAGCGAGCGAAGCAGCCATCACATTAGATGGCTCCATAGGAAAAAAAACATCTTATATCTTTTCAGTCAGAAGATCCTATTTACAATTTCTGTTTTCGGCTATCGGCCTTCCCTTCTTACCAACCTTTAACGACTATCAATTAAAAGTAAAAACCAATTTTAATGCTAAAAATCAACTTAGCCTGATAAGCATTGGTTCCCTTGATAAAGTTACTATCAATAATGGTATTGAAAACCCCACTCCTTCTCAGGAATATATTGCCACGCAAATCCCTATTAATAATCAATGGAGTTATACTATTGGCTTGGTGTACAAACATTTTTTCAAGAATGGGCATCATACTTTTGTAATGAGCAGGAATCGCTTGAATAACGAGTTTTATAAATATCCTGATAATGATGAAACCCAAGCCAAGAGTTTTGATTATCTCTCCACAGAGGCTGAAAACAAATTGCGTTATGAGTTAGATTTGAATAAAAATGGAATTAAATATGCTTTCAGTGGAAATCTAGAGTTTGCCAATTATAGCAATCAAACGAGTCAGCAAGTGTATGTATCAAATCAATTAACTGATTATCAATACTCAACGGACTTTTCACTCGTAAAATATGGTTTATCGGCGCAAGCCACTAAAAGATTTATAAATAACCAATTACTCATATCTGCAGGCTTAAGATTGGATGCCAATGATTATAATAAGAATACTTCACAACTATTTAATCAATTTTCGCCACGTGTTTCTGCATCTTATAATTTAACTGATATTGTAACACTTAATGCAGGAGTTGGAAGGTATTATCAACAAGCAGCATATACAACGCTCGGTTATAGAAATACAAATGGTGATTTAGCAAATTTGGAAGATGCAAAATTTATTGGTTTAGATCAATACAATCTTGGCGTCGAACACCGCTATAATGAGCATATTTTGCTTTCTATCGAAGGATTCTATAAAAATTATTTCCAATACCCTATTGATCTCATTACAGGAGCAAGTCTGGCCAATCAGGGAGCTGCATACAGCAGTGTTTTTGGTGCATCTGACGTAGCTTTCAACGGAAAAGGAAAAGCAAGCGGCTTTGAGGTTTTAAACCGATGGAATTACGATAGCTTTTCAATATTAGCATCTTACACTTTTGTACGAAGTTTATTTACCGATGTACAAGGCGATTATATTCCATCATCCTGGGACAGCAAACATATATTTACCATCACGGGATCAAAAAACTTAAAAAAGGATTGGCGAGTTGGATTTAAATGGCGCTTTGTAGGCGGATTGCCCTATACTCCTTACGATTTAATAATCTCGTCGAATGTGCAAGCTTGGGATGCGATTGGTCAACCCTATTTAGACTATACACAACTAAACGCTGAACGATTTGGAGCTTTTCATCAGCTTGATATTCGTATCGACAAGAACTTTTATTTTAATAAATGGACTCTGATGTTGTATTTGGATTTGCAAAATGCATACAATGCAAAAAATCAAGGTCAGGATTATATTATTCGTGCAAGAAATGCAGATGGAAGTTTTCAGTTGACAAATAATGGTAGCGAATATGTTTTAAATCGAATTGCAAGTGAATCGGGTACCATTTTACCTACTGTGGGAATTATGATTAAATTGTAAAAAAATAAAACTATGTTATTGATATTCTTACAAGCTTCGCTAATTATTCTTGTGATAGTCACCCTATTATGGGGACTCAGCGTTATACTTAAAAACGTAAGTATTGTAGATCTTTTTTGGGGTTTGGGCTTTGTTGTTGTTAACAGCTTCTACTTCTTTATGTCGGGAGAGATGACTGCACGAAAAATACTTTTATTCACTCTGGTGAGCTTATGGGGTTTCCGGCTTTTCATTTATCTTTCCTTTAGAAATATAGGCAATGGAGAGGATTTTAGATATCAAGAATTCAGGCGAAATTATGGTCCGGAGCGCTATTGGTGGTTTAGTTTTTTCCAAACATTCTTGCTTCAAGGCGTACTTATTATGCTCGTTTCTTTGCCTTTGTTAGGAGCTAATTTGGGAACACAGTCAGAAAGCTTAAACGGATTCGATTATGTTGGTATTTTGGTCTGGATTATTGGATTTGTTTTCGAAGCTGGAGGCGATTATCAGCTTAGTCAGTTTAAAAAGAACCCATCCAATAAAGGAAAAGTTTTGAATACTGGTTTTTGGAAATATACCAGACATCCTAATTATTTTGGCGATTCAGCAGTTTGGTGGGCCTTTGCACTATTTAGTATTGCTGCAGGAAGCTACTGGCAAATTATCGGTTCAATCCTTATGACTTTATTGATTATCAAAGTTTCAGGTGTTGCCTTGCTTGAAAAAACTTTAAATAATGATAAACCACAGTACAATGAATATATACAAAAGACCAGTTCCTTTTTTCCCTGGTTTCCTAAAAAATAGCTGATCATGGATTTTGCAATTAAAAACATTTGGTTGATTTTATTCGTGGTTTGGGGCTTACCTTTAAGCTATTACAGAAGTAAGTTTCGCAAAATAATCTATCAAACTGATAGCTGGATAATTAATATTAAACCTGTTTTTTGGAAAGAAATCAAAGGCCTTTTTGGGAATATCTATCCAGATAATTTGAAATACAAAAAATTCAGAAATTTTTACCTGTTCTATTTGACTATCTATTTAGTCTTGTTTCTAAGCTATTTAAATTTTAACAATAATTCTTCAAAAATGGAAAAATTAATCGTTGGGAGTTCGGTTCCTGCATTTGAATTACAAGATCAGTTCGGCAATTTATTTAAACTCGACACTGTATTGGGCAAGAAAAATCTGGTGATTTACTTTTACCCTAAAGATGATAGTCCTGGCTGCACTAAAGAAGCCTGTTCTTTTCGCGATCAATTTGAAGTGTTCGAAGAGGCCGATGCAATGATTATCGGTATCAGTTCTCAATCGGTAGAAAGCCATTTGGAATTTGCTCAAAAACATCGTTTAAATTATATCTTATTGAGTGATTCTGAAAAAAAAGTCAGCAAACTCTTTGGAGTTAAGCGTGATTTTTTCGGCCTACTTCCTGGCAGAGTCACTTATGTTGTTAATAAAGAAGGAAAAGTAGTCTATTTGTTTAACTCTCAAATACAAGCAGAGAAACATGTAAATGAAGCCCTTCGTATTCTGCAAGAAATGTAAATATATAAAGCACAATTTATGGCCTTTTATCAATTTCAAAAAGAACAATTTGTGAATGCTTCCATAGATGAAGTATGGGATTTTATCAGTTCTCCTCGGAATTTAAAGAAAATAACTCCCCAGGCTGTGGGCTTCGATATTCGTACGCCTAATCTCCCCGATAAAATATACGAAGGGATGATTATCAGCTATACGGTAAAACCAGTATTGGGCATCAAAACCAATTGGGTTACCGAGATTACACATAGCGTTGATAAATCTTATTTTGTGGATGAACAAAGAGTTGGTCCTTACACATTGTGGCATCATCAGCACATAATTTTAGCAACAAAAAACGGTGTTTTAATGAGAGATATTGTAAGTTATAAACCGCCATTTGGCTTTCTGGGAAGTATTGCGAATACACTTTTCATCAAAAAGAAATTAAATGAGATCTTTGATTACAGATCGAAAGTGCTAGAAAAACTATTTCCATTATGAGAATCTGGTCAGTACATCCCAAATACATCGATGCAAAAGGGCTGGTCGCTTTATGGCGGGAAACCTTATTGGCAAAAAATGTATTGGAAGGAAAAACCAAAAGCTATACCAATCATCCCCAATTAATCCGATTTAAAGAATCGGAAAAGCCTTTAAATTGCATCCATCTCTATTTAAACTATGTATGGCAGGAAGCAAAAGTCAGGAACTATCATTTTGACGAATCAAAATTTGATAATAACATTCCACACTGTTCTATTTTGGTAACAAATGGACAAATTACTTATGAGCGACAGCATCTTTTAAATAAACTTAAAACAAGAGATTATCTTAAATTCTTAACGTTTGAAAAGATCATGGATACAGAAATACATCCTATATTTGAACTAATTAATGGAGAAATTGAAACATGGGAACGCATCTAAAAATTATAAGAATCGGTTTTTTGATTCCGATTTTCGCATTATTATTCACTTCCTGCAAATCACAAAACACTATGATTGACAAGACTGTAGTAAAGGAACTCGATATCCAAAAGTATTTGGGAACCTGGTACGAAATTGCACGTTACGACCACAGCTTTGAACGAGGTCTGGCAGGAGTCACCGCCAATTACAGTCTGCGGGAAGATGGTAAAATTAAAGTAATAAATAGTGGTTATGAAGGTTCATTGAGTGGGAAATATTCTGAAGCTATCGGAAAAGCAAAAATTCCTAATCCAAAAGCAGAACCTGCCAAATTAAAAGTTTCTTTCTTTTGGATTTTCTATGCCGATTATTTTGTATTGGAATTAGACAAAGACTATCAGTGGGCAGTGATTGGAAGCAGCTCCGATATGTATTTATGGATTTTAAGTCGCAATCCACAAATGGATACAGAAACCTATTCAATGCTGCTTGATAAGCTTAAAACAAGAGGCTACGACATATCCAAACTTTTGAAAGTTACACATTAGATAAATCTTCGAGATACCGGAAAATCATGCCGTACACCAACAACTATTTTGCAAAAAAACCTATCCATTAAGGATTCCTTATCTCAGCATTTCTTCGTTGATAATACCACCAATTAAGAAAAAAACAAAAGATATAGAAAGCTGCAAAACCGAATAAAGCATATTCTGGAGTTCCATTTTGTATCTGCTGTCCGAATACACTAGGGATGATAAATGCTCCATAAGCTGCAATGGCAGATGTCCATCCCAATACTGGGCCAGCTTGTTCTTTACTGAAAATATTGGGAATGCTTCTGAATGTGGAACCATTACCTATTCCGGTGGTTAAAAACAGAATCATAAAACTACCAAAGAATGGCCACCAGTATTCTTCTGGTGTTTCACTTGCTCTTGCTTCAATTACAAAATAGGCAACAGCCAGAGTAGCCAAAATCTGAAAAAGCGTACTGTAAGAAGTTACTTTTGCGCCACTTTTAATCTTATCAGAAAGAATCCCTCCTATTGGTCTAACTAGAGCTCCAATGACAGGGCCTAGGAAAACCCACAATATAAAGTTAGGTGCGTTGGGATTTATAAATGATGGATCGTTGATATCGGTATAAACAAATATGTCTTGACACAATTTAGGGAAAGCTGCTGAAAATCCGATAAAAGAGCCAAAAGTCATTGTATAGATTACCGTCATAATCCAATTATGTTTGCTTTTGAGAATGGCAAATTGCTTATTCAGATTGGTTTTTATTTCTCTAGGCGTAGCATGTTTCATTAATTGTACTGTAATGATTACCACAATTGGCAAAACTATCCACATGGAAGCGTTTTTCAATCCCCAATCGGCCCAAGGAACCAAAATTAATAAAATGGCTCCAATAGCAGCTCCAAGAAGGCCAAGAGTAACCATATATAAGGTTTTTAAAATTCCTTGTATTGGACTCGGCATAGAAGGTGTTCCGGTAATCACATTATTCATTCCAAAATAGGCTCCAATAGCCGTGAGCGCCAATAAAGGAACCCAAACCCAGCCAGCATTTTGAATACCTGCAAGCGGCACTAATGCATTAACTCCTTCTGAGCTTCCAATAACACCAAAAAATGCAAAGCCAACAACAAAAGGAATTAGTTTTTGCATAATACCAACGCCCAAATTGCCAATTCCAGCATTCATTCCCAATGCATATCCTTGAACCTTTTTAGGAAAGAAGAAGCTGATATTACTCATAGAAGAGGCGAAATTTCCACCACCAAAACCTGAAAGTAAAGCCATTAAAGCAAAGATGATATAAGAGCTATCCAGATTGCTTAAAGCTATTCCTGTACCAATTGCCGGAATTAAAAGCAATGAAGTTGTAACAAATATTACATTTCTACCTCCACCAAGGGAGATAAGAAAAGAATTGGGTAAGCGTAAAGTAGCACCTGCTAATCCTGCAATTGCTGGTAAGGTATAATACAGATTATTGATCTCCTTTAATGCATTCAAATATTCTTGAGAGCCTTCAATTAGGCCTTGAGTCAT
>CAZTST010000175.1:0-8684 GCA_964616585.1 uncultured Draconibacterium sp. | reverse complement strand
AATGGAATTATGAAGTTGTTAATCGAGCAGAAGTATAGTTTGAATTTTCGAAGTCTTTTTTTAAGGCAACAATATGTAATTTACCATCTCTTACAAAAGAATTTTCAAGAGACTTTTCTGTATAAAACTGTTTCTCATTATTTCCCCAGCCATGACCTCCAACTTCATAATTCCATTTAGTTGAATCGGGTAGGCCTTTATATTCAAATTCATCTGACCAAACTAATTTATAGGAATCATTTTGATTATTCTCCTTGAGTTTAATGCTAGAAAATGATACAATTGTAAATAGTAATAAACTAAAAAAGAGATAATTAATATATTTTTTATACTGTATCATTTATTAAATTTTAAATTGTCAATTCTAGACTAGTAATCAAATTTTAGTAATATTCTATTTGAAACAAAAAAACCGAGATAGATTATTATTAACGATAAACTCTCACATAATCTACCTCCATAGATGACTGCACAAAGTTTGGATCAACCGTCATATAAGTTGAACCCATTGCCACATTAAAAATAAGAAACATATTTGCATCAAATGGCCATGTATTGCTATTATGAACAGACGGATTATAAGTATAATATACATTTCCATCCAAAGAAAATTCAAGTTTATCCTTCGTCCATTTTATTGAATATACATGAAATGCTGTTGAAAAGTCACTTACAGTTATCGCACCTACATTTATTGTATTACCATAACTTGAAGGAGTGTGAGTTGCGCTGGCAACTCTTCCCGGATTATTTCCCCAGTGTTCCATAATATCAATTTCTCCGCAAGCAGGCCATCCAACAGTTGAAATGTTTGATCCTAATAACCATAAAGCCGGCCAAGTTCCACTACCAATTGGAAGTTTGGCTTTTATGTCAATTCTGCCATACATAAAATCTAATTTCCCTTTGGTAATTATTCTTGCAGAAGTGTAATTTCTTCCACCGTATGATTCGGCTTTTGCAATTATTTTTAATAAACCATTATTTACAATTACATTTTCCGGTCTATTTGTATAATATTGATATTCTCCATTTCCCCAACCATTATTTCCTGTTCCAATTTCATAATTCCAATATGAAGTATTTGGAGCTCCATCAATATTGAATTCATCAGCCCAATACAATCTATTGAAATCAATAATAGCAGTAGGTGGGTTAGTTGTAAATTTATGATACCAAGCTGTTTTGGTTCCATTTATGTCTTGGATAACTCTTAGATGCATTTCAGTATCTGAAATACTAAGTATTTCATAAGTACTATTCCCTAAAAAATAGCTCATAAACCCATTGTTTGCAATTGAAAAACTTATTCGTGTAGAATTTAAAATACCGGAAGTTGCTTCGGAAAAAACAACTGTTTTAGTTCCACTTGTTGAATAATTATAACATGCATCCTGAGAAGGGTTTGCGCTTCCTAAAGCATCAAACACTTCATTTTTATTAAAATAGTTACTACCATTATTATCTAATTGAAATGAAATTTGACCATTACTTTCTTTTGCAAATGTCATTTTATCATCATATAAACAAGCTGTACTTTCAAATTCATTAGGTGTTGCAATATAAACTGAAGGTTGAAATTCATTTAGAGAACTTTGACCTATATGGCCAGATTGTGTGTGATTCCAATACCAACTTTTAGATGTTGAATTGGTTAATGCTTTCTTTATGGACGCATATGGATCGTATAAAACCGTTATCTGTGTAGAAGTTGATATAGAACCGTTTGCGTTAGAAACTGTAACTTTAATTGTATAATTTTGGGTTCCAAGATTAGTATAGGTATAGCTTAAACTTCCAACAGTTGTTTCTTGTTCAGCACCATTGCCTAATTCAAATTTATAAGAAGTTGCATCATTGGCTGTAGCTACAATATCAATTTTTCCGCTTCCATCTCCAAAAAGATTTGTAGCATCTTGCCCAACTATTGTAATTGTAATGACTAAATTAGAAGGTTTTTTGGGGTCTTCTTTATCCTTACCACAAGATGAAAAAGAGATAAGAATTAGACTTATAAGACTAATAAACAATAATTTAGAGAACAATACAATTTTAGACATCATCGATATTTATTAAATACTAAAATAACAATATTATTTAGAATAAAAAGAGGTGATATTTTCACCTCTTTTTATTACATTTTTTTACTTACTCTGCAATTAAAATAGCAAACCAACCTAATCCATCAGCACCTACTGTTCTGAGACTCATTTCATTAGCTGAGCGCGATAAAATTACATATTTATGATTACCTCCAACATAGAAACCATGATAGCCTTTATTTGAAAAGCTTAATGTTTCTACTCCACCCGGTGCAGATAATGCCCAGTTTTCGGTATATTCATCTAAAGGATAGTTTACAAATTCATTATTACTATTTGGCGTAAGACCTTTATCTCCACCCAAATCCTGTTTCATAGGATCAGCTTTTCCATAAGCACTACCATTGGTTATGTGCGTAAAACTACCATTTTTATTGAAAACAAAACGATCGTCATAAGCACCTAAACCAGCTTTATCATTAGGCCCTGCTGCCCACCAAATTGGTGTTGCAGAATCTGCAGGCCCAACTCCAAAGTGACCAGCTCCTTCAGATTTAATTCGCCAAGTTCTAGAACTATTAGAGTGAAGCATTGTTAATAAGTCGGCAGGTGGGTTGTAGGCTGCAAAAACTTCTACCTCAAGAGATGTGCTTGTTGTAATTCCACCCGTACCGATAGCAACAACAGTAACAATGTATTTGTGAATACCTGTAATTCCAAAATTATAGGTTATTGTTCCTCCCGGCGCCATTGATTCTGAGCCATTATGAACATATTTATATGTTATTACATCATTAGAAGTAGCTGTAAAGTTAACTTTTCCGCTTCCATCGCCAAATAGATTTGTTGCATTCTTCCCAACAATTACTGCTGTTAATTTTAAATTTGAAGGAGTAATAAGATCTCCAAACTCATAGTTTACTTTTTCACAGCTTGATAAAAGACCCAGCAAAAGAAAAAGACCCATTATATATTTTATATTTTTCATAATTAATAGTATTTAAATTTGGGTTATATCATCAATGTATAATGTATAATCAGCTGAGCCATCTCCTGCAGTACCATTATCCATAATCAATACTAGATTCATAAACTCTGTACTTGTACTAATACCTGAAAAGTCGAAAGTCAGTTCTTCCCAAGCACCAGCAACAGTAGTTGTAGCCACAATTTCAGCCGAAGCTACTGTATTTGGCCAAGGAGTCGAGTCTTCGAATTTTGCTAATAAATTAAGCCCAACTCTTGGAGAATAAACTTTTATAGTAACCGAAGTTGAATTTGCAAAGGAAAAAGCTTGTGGAACAGTAATTTTAGAGCCAGCCCAAGTTTGTCCTGCACCTTTAACCAATTTTGCGACCATTGTCGATGCATTATTGGTTGCATCTGGATTTGCTACAAGTGAAATTTTGCCTCCATCAAAAGAACTAAACTCTTGTTTTTGTTCAAAATCAAAATAGGATTTTACTGAAATATCATCAACATATAGGGTATAATTTGCGGAAGCATCACCTGCCGTTCCATTATCCATTATCAACACTAGATTATTAAATACCGTAGATGTACTGATTCCTGAGAAATCAAAAGTTAAAGTTTCCCAAGCATTTGCAACCGTTGAAGTACCCACTACTTCGGCAGATGCCACAGTGTTTGGCCAAGGAGTTGCATCCTCAAACTTCATTAATAAATTTAAACCTACACGAGGAGACCAAACTTTAACCGATACTGAAGTGCTCGTAGCAAAAGAAAACGCTTCATCAACAGTAATTTTAGAACCTGCCCAAGTTTGCCCAGGACCCTTAATAAGTTGCAATGCCATTTTTGATGTATTAACAGTACCATCAGGATTTTCAACTAATGCAATTTTGCCACCATCGAAAGAACTTATTTCAAAAGGATTTTCGAAAGTGATTGGTGTAACTGTATTAGATGGAGTAGCACCAACTTGCTCAATATTATCTATATAATATGTTCCTGTTATATTGTAAACATTTCCATCAACAAAAATTACAATTTGATTATAAGGATTAGTAGATGAATAGGTAAAACTTAATTTAGACCAGCCAGTTGCAGTAACGTCAACCTCAACTTCATCAAGAACGGTTGGGTTATTATTTCCATCACGGGGAGAAGTAGTATCTTCAAATTTCATTAAGACTTTATGAGGCAGAGTTGAAGTATAAAAATCCATTGTAATTGTATTATGTACACTAAAATTAACCCATTCATCTAAAGCCAAAGAAACACCTTCCCAGCCCCAACCACCACCGTGATTAGTAATCATACCAACAGCATTAGAAGCGTCCTCAGGATCTACTGAAAGAGCAAATTCTGCATCTAAGAATGGTGTAAATGTATGCACCTCAGAGTCAAAGGTTATCGGTAATTTCACAAGTTCTGAAGGTGCTTTATGGAAATAAATATTATCGATAAATACTGTTCCACCTGCCCAAGGATTTCCAACAAACTTAAATTGGCCTAAATTATCTAAAGGTAAACCTTGATCGGTAAAATCAGAAAGAGGTATATCAAAGCTATTCCATTGATCTGCAACCAATTCTTTAGTAACAAATCTTTCATCGGCAGGAACAACGCCGACAGGAAGAGGATAAATATCTATAGAAACAACATCAGCTGTCCATATATCAATATGAAGAAACTCCATAGAAGAAGCATCAACCGGAGAACCAATATCAATGCCCTGATAGCTTAAATTGATATATTGAAGCATTTTATCTCCATTTAAATCAAATTCGGCATAACTACTTCCTTGTCCTGATTGTCCCCAATCAGGATTATAATTACATCCTGCAACATCAGTATAAACTGAGCTGTAAATTGAAATTACATCGGCTTCAAGCCTTGAAGGTTGAGTTGGTGCGGATGCAATTGGCTGCAAAATTGCTGTAACCACAAATTCTTCTATATATTCAGTAGTTTGAATAGCTCCACCTTTAGCAACAACCCGAATTGAATAGGTTCCGGCTTCTTGATAAGTATAAGAAGCTGTTGCGCCAATATTAGCTGAAACAGGTGTTTCAACTGCAACTTCTCCAAAATAAACATCAAAGAAAGTAGCAAAATCTGCATTTGCTGTAACATTAACTTTTTTAGAAACTGCTAAATCATTTTCTATGATTACTTCTAAATTTTCAGGTGCTTTAAAAGATACTACTAATGGCTGCGTAACTTCGGTTTTTAAACCTGTAATACCATAGGCTAGAATTTTTACATTATAACTCCCTTCCAAATAAGTGTGAGTAGTAAATTCTCCGGATTTTAGGTTTACGGTATTATTTGCCAGATCGCCAAAATGAATATCGAAAGAGTTGGCTCCTTCTCCGTTTGGAGTGATGGTAACCAATCCTGTATTGTCTTGTGTGATACCGTATAAGGCCGTAATATTTTCCGGCGCTTTTGCGGTTCCAACAAAATCAATGCTGCCAAATTCGTCTTTAGTGCAAGCCCCCAAAATGACTAGGAGTAAAACTGCACTTAAAATATATTTTAATGCTTTCATTTTCATTGTTTTAAATTTATACAATTGAATTACCAATTTGGATTTTGAGTGAGACCAGAAATATCAATTTCTTTCTGCGGTATTGGAAAAACTTCGTTTTTGCCAACTACAAAACCAGGAATTTTAGTGGCAGCCTGACCGGTTCTAATTAAATCGAAAAGACGATCACCTTCCATTGCTAATTCTAATCTTCTTTCAAGCCAAATTGCTTGTTTTAAAGTCTCGCCTGTTGCTGTGATATTGTGCAAATTATCTCCAAAAGCTCTTTGACGAACTCTATTTAAATAATTTTGCGCTTTTGCATCATTAGGAACAGTTGCTCTATTGTTAGCTTCTGCAGCCATTAATAAAACATCAGAAAATCGGATAGTTCTTTGATTATTATCATAATTTAATTCAACTTGTCCGCTAGTTTGTCCTTTTCTTGGTAAGTATTTTTTATTATACAAGCCTGTGTTTTTAAAAGGAGCTACAGTATAGCTAACATTTAAAGCTGGATTTGCAATTTTATAAGCTTCTACATCAAAGCAAGTTGCATCTTTCCTTTGGTCGCCCGCTGAATATGCAGAAGCTAAATTTTGAGTAGGTAAATTGGTGCTCCAGCCTGCCGCATAAGGCATGGCAGCTGTACCATTCATTCCTCTTACTCCACATTGCTGAACTGCATGGTTTCCTTGTCCACGAGTAGTACCTCCCCAATTCCAATAAGGAGAATTATTTGAATACTGAATTTCAAAAACAGATTCAGGCCCATTTTCACCTTCAATTAAGAAGATACTATTAAAATCAGAAACTAGATTAAAAGGCCCAGTTACAACGTTTTCGAGCATAACTGCTGCCGCATCAAATTTATTTTGATATAAAAGTACTTTTCCTAATAAAGCTTGTGCAGCATATTTAGTAACTCTACCTTTTTGGACATTAGTAAGAGGAAGTACAGTAATAGCAGCATTTAAATCTTTCTCTATTTGAGTGTAAACTTCAGCTTTTGGTGATCTTTGCAAAGTTCCAAAATCGGCGACACCTAATTTACGATCAGTAAATAGTACAACATCTCCGAACATTTTAACTAAATTGAAATAGTAGTAGGCTCTTAAGAAATAAATTTCACCATACATTGCATTTTTACCTGCAAATTCTATAGTTTCACCTGCTATGTTAGCATCTTTATATTTTAAAAGATAATTGGTTCTATTAATTCCTTCGTAAGAAACTTTCCATAAATCTTCTAGAAGACCATTATTGGTAGTCACAGTATAATCATCCATATGTTGAAAGACTAAAACGTCAGAAGCATTTTCGCCTCCGGCAACAGCATCGTCAGAAGCAATATCACCAACTACGACAACTTGATTTAGCCACTGAAGTGGAGTATAACAACTTATAGCCATAGATTGATAATCAGATTCTGTTTTTAAATAATCTGCCTCAGTAACAGCATATTCATCGTGTGGATTGAATTCTATCCATTTTTCACATCCAGCGAAAATGATAAGAAGAGTTATCAATCCAATAATTTTACTTATATTTTTCATGTTATAATAATTTTTTATGAATTAAAACTTCAAATCTATACCAGCAGAAATTGTTCTAGCTTGAGGATAATTACCACGATCAACACCTGTGTCTAATATACCTCCTGGTATTTCAGGATCATATCCTGAATATTTAGTGAAAGTGAAGAGGTTTTTAGCATGAACATAAAATCGCATTGAAGTAAAAATTTTGTTTTTAAATATCGAATTAGGTAAAGTATATCCTAATAAAACATTTTTGATTTTAATAAATGATCCATCTTCAACATATCTATCAGATACTCTAATATTGCTGTTAGCATCTGAGAATGAATATCTTGGGTTGTTGGCATCATTAGTTGTTCCAACGCCAGTCCATCTATCTAAAATTGCTCTATATTTGTTTGAATACTGTGCATTGCGTTCATAAGCTCTATATATATCATTTCCAACAGAAGCATATGTGAAAACACTTAGATCGAAATTTTTATACTCAAAACTTAAATTCCAACCCATAGTAAAATCAGCGAAAGGATCTCCAATTTTAGTTTTATCCAAATCGGTAATGCTACCATCACCATTTACATCAACAAACTTTATATCGCCTGGAACTGCACCTGTTTGAGTAGGACTCGCTGCAATTTCGGCTACAGTTTGAAACAAACCATCTGTTACCCAGCCATAAAAATACCCCGGCGTAAAGCCTTTTTGAAATCTTGTTGCGCTTTGACTTTGCCCGTTGAAATACCATCCACCATTAATAAGTGCTGTTCCATCAGCATTTGTCTCAGTCACTAAATTTTTTGAAGTAGTGAATGTAAGTGATGTATTGAACTTTATTTCGCGAGCAATTGTGCTTTTATAAGATAAAGTTAAATCTAAACCTTTGCTTTCGGTAGTGCCAATATTAGAAGCAACAGGTAACGAAGTTCCTGCAATTAATGGAGGAGCATCAATGAACAATAATCCTTCTACATTTTTCATAAAATAATCCGCATTTAGCGAAATATTTTTTAATAACGTAATATCAAAACCGATGTTGAACTGAGTTTGCTTTTCCCAACTAAGAGTTTCATTACTGAAAGAATTAACAGTTGATCCTGGATAAAAAACAGCACCGGATACATTACCAAAAGTATAACCATTGCTGTTGGCTGTTGGTCCATAACTTGGTCCTCCGGTAGCAATGCTAACATATTGTGGACTTACATTCTCATTACCGGTTGTTCCGTAACTACCTCTTATTTTTAAGAAATCAATAAACTCATAATCGAAGAAGTCTTCTTGAGTTACAACCCAACCTAAGGAGCCTGCAAAGAAATTAGCAAACTTATTTTTAGGGCCAAAGGCTATAGAGCCGTCGCGTCGTGCAGTAAATGAAGCTAAATATTTGTCTTCATAGTCGTAATTTAATCGCCCAAAATAAGAGATATTTCTTCTTGTTAAAGCTTGCCAACTGGCACCTGTATATGCATTTATATTTTCAATGCTATTTTCTCCTGTTGCTGCGCTAATATCAGCCCAAGCCCAAGAATTATCCCTAACATCTTGTCTGTTAACATTAAAACCATAACCAGTTGATTCAGCGAAAGAAAAACCAGCTACTGCATC
>CAZTST010000174.1:0-8701 GCA_964616585.1 uncultured Draconibacterium sp. | reverse complement strand
AGCATCTTGCCTGACGAGTCATTGGTGAAGGTATAACCGCTAGCAAACTTAATGTCTGCAATATCACCTTTATCAAGCATATCAATTATTTCACCACCTTCTTTCATGTTTCGAGCGAGTCTGTCTGGTGACCATGAAATAATGCCGTCATATTCACCATCTTTCAGTTTATCGAGCATTTCTCTAAACTTCTCCCGTTTGTCCGATAGCATGGCAGACTTTTCTTCATGGATAACTCCAACCCAATGTAAGCCAAAACGCTCTGCAAGCCCTTTACACTCGCCTATCTGGTCACCAATGGAGCGTTCCTGCTTTTCGGTTGCATCCGTGCTTTTACGAGCATAGATGATGTATTTCAAATCTGGGTCTTGTTCGCCCTCTCCTACCTTTTTAATTCCAAAAGACTCTTGGAGTCTTGTCACTAATTCAGCTGTTTTCTGTATAGTTTTATCCGTTTGTTTACCCATAGAATACCCCTATTTTATCATGTATTTCAGCCTTTTGCTATTGACAAAAGGCTGATTTTATGGTATTTTTTTACGTCATCGTGACATCCACCCAAGCGCTTCACGGGAGGTTCACCCATGCGCACACTCATTCTCATCGCCCTGACCGCTTTCATCGGTTGCGACACCTCCACCGAGACCAACAGCACGGATGACAACTGGTGTGACAGGATCTACCACCAGAACGTCAGCTGTCCCAAGTTCGGGGAGGTCGAGGTTCCACCCGAGGTGCTAGCCGAACAGGAGGCTCGCCACCTCGCATGGTGCGACGACATCTACCACAGGAACGTGTCCTGCCCCAAGCATGGAGAGGTCGAGGTTCCCCTCGAGGTGCTGGTCGAGGAGGAGGCTCACCACCTCGAATGGTGCGACAGCATCGATCACCGCAACGTCGGGTGTCCCGACTATTCCAACTAGCTGACCTCATCGTCGGCGAGAAACTTCCTCACTTGGGAGCTCGCTGTCGGTGGGGTCGTTTCTTTTTGTATAAAATTAAAACCGACTATTTTCTAAATGGTCGGTTTTGGTCAAGAAATGATCTTTTTTGCTTTAGTTAAGTAGTGAAACTCAACTAACTCTTCAAGCTCTTGTTTTCGTTGAGCGTAACATCTACTGTATTGTGGCTCATTCTCAATGTATGACCAATTCGCTTGCTGTATGTTTAAATCAAAAACATCCTCATCGGTGATACATTTACGCTTTACTCGCTTACCAGCTAGTAATGGATTTATCGCTTCGATCATAATTGTTGGCGACAAAGGAAAGAAATGTTTTCGGCAATAAAATGTTGGGCCATAAAAAGATTTTCTTTCTTGTGGGAATATCTCAACGCATGGTACGGAGGAAGTTACGAATCTTCGTTTGCCCTTTGCGATATAAAATCGCCACTTTGCATTATAAAATAAGTTTCTGAATCCTTCGAAAGAACTAACCATTAGCTGTAGGTGTACCGCGTTGTTAAATGTAATGTCATATTCTCCACCAAGTATAAACTCACGTACTTCCTCAGCTTTCTCTAATGTGAGTTCAGAACGTTTGTCTTTAAGAGTTTCGATTAGATTTTTGGCGAAGTCAGGATTTGAAGCTCTTAGTTTATATATTTGTTTTTCAAAATTGCTCATGTTATGTTCGAGCATCTTTCTAAAATGTGGTGTCCTCATCCATAGCATTGAAGCTAGGTGAGCTAACATGGTTAGGTTATGTTCTGTAAGTTGTTCATTGTTTGTAATCTGCCTTTCAACCTCATCAAGATTAGGTGAAATGAAATCTTCGATTTGCCCCCAAAAATCCTCAACGTGCTGACTGACCTCATCCTTAATTCCCGTTTTTGTTGCATAAAAGAATGCCTCATTGCACTCCGCTTTCGGACTCTTTGCCTTTGATAGAATAGTCGCAGTTGGCAAAACGAGCCTTTCTAAAAGGCCATCAGGGTTTACAAAACGTTTAAGATAAAACTGTGGTACAAAATGTTGGTCTGTTACAATCTGTTTTTGATTAGACATACTTAAGCCTGCCATCTTGTCACTGTTTCAAGATTTAGTTCAAAGCTGTCTGAGCATTTTTGGAAAGTAATAGGAGTTACAATGGCGTTGAGTTCGTTTCCTAGTTTCATGGCCATGTTGAGAAGTTTTTCTGTTGGAATATCTTCAAACGAACGTTTGCTCAGTTCTGCTTCAATACTTCCTAACTGTTTTGAGAAAAGCTCCATTCTATGTTCAACTCCCATGCGATACTTCTCTTGTAAACTCTCAATATGAATCTGTTTAAGATTGGCAATATCCATCTGACATTCTTTACTCCATGCGATGAGCGTTGTTTTTGAAACTCCGATCTGTTTTGAAATAGAAGCAAAGCTCATGCCTGTGGCTCTGAGTTCTACAAACTCATCTTTTACGCTTTGATCTACCATAATCTTGTTTGTTTTAGCCTAAAACTTCCTATCTCTCAGGTTCATGCCTTGATGAGTAGATTGATAAGCAGTGTTGTTTGGAGCATCTTCGCCTAAGGTTACACGCTCACCATCAGCAGAAACCACTGTGCCTGCTGGTTTATTTTCATCTCCACTGGCCATGTCAGGTAAGTTTTGCACGACGTCGCTTACTGGGTCATTTGGTTCGTTTTCCATAGTTTTTACTTGTTTTTATACTTCTATATTACCTTGCTTAATAAGTCACGGCAAGAATCTGTTCTTTTGGTTCTCGTGCAATAAACCGTTGCATTTCGCCATTCCATGCAACTATAAGTGGAAGCACCTCCCCAGCCCTCTGATACAAGTTCATGACCATTCGCCTCGGGGTCACCAATAAAACCGCAGAATTTATTTCTGCGGTTTTATTGTTTGGGAAAAAATCCGTTATCCGGACCTGACCCCGTTTCTTGATTAAGAAAGACTCTTACAACTTTCCAAGAGTACAAAAATTATTACATCACGCCCTTACAGGAAAACACAATGCACAAGAGTTGGTAGATATTGCCAACAATGAACTACTCATTAGACACCGAGCTAGGGGCAAATTATCTAATAAGAAAGTAACAAAGAATTATGTTTTAGGAATGCTCCGCAACCCTTTTCATGCTGGCATTATTAAGTATGACAATGAGCAATCTCCAGGTGCACATGAGGCCATGATTTCGGAACAGGAACATGAGCGCCTATTAGAACTCTATGGAACGTTTGATAAAAGAGGCGGTGATAGTCCGATGACAAAGATGCAGGAACGAAGACGCAAGTATGAATATAAACTCCAAGGATTATTTCGTTGTCCTTGTGGGAGACAAGTGAGTCCATGGAGAGTAAAGAACCGAGAGGGTGGAACTAGCTATGTATATTACTCATGCGGATCAAGATTTGGGAATAAAAAATACCGTTGTGGCCAACCAGCTATTCGAGCTGAAGAATTAGAAGCTCAGGTACTGGAAAAGCTCAAAGAGATTCAGATTGATTCTCGATTACTGGAATGGGTGAAAGATAATTTGGATGAAGAACTTGAGCGACAAGGACTTTCCCAGAAAGAAATGATTACGACTCTCAAAAAACGTAAAGAGCAACTCGAGCTATCAAAGAAGCGACTTCTTGATCATCTGTTAAGTGGAACGATAGCAAATGAGGCTTATCAAATTAAAGAAGCGGAACTTGATTTAGAGATTCGAGTAACCGAGAAAGAGTTGGGTCAAGAAGAAAAGCGAGTAGCAACACTTAAGCACGAAAGTCAGGAGGCTATTAAAATCGCTGATAAATTGGTGGAGATCTTCAACGGCGACGACTACTTTAAAACAAAACAAATGCTGAGGTCGGTTTTTGAATCAATGAAATTAGAGTATAGTGAAGTAAGGATGTCGCTGAAAAGACCTTTTCTAAAAATTCAATCACATTGCTGTAATCCTGTAGATAAACTAGAAAACCAGCCAAATAACATATTTTTTGCAACATGATGTAATCATTGATTCTGGCTTATCCACAAGTAGGGTCTGTACAGAATACATTTGTACCCCCATACTATAAGGGTACAAATGTATTCTTTATGATAACGAAAAAACAAGAACGAGTATTACAGGAGATAGCTCGCTACATTAGAAAAAACGGACTCCCTCCATCGATTCCTGAACTCCAAAAAATCTTGGGACTCAAATCTCGTCAACCTGTAGTCAACTATTTAGCTAGGCTTGAAAGAGCTGGGTTTATTGTGCGTCCTACCAAATCCGTCCGTAGCATAACTCTCACGAAAGATGGGGCAACAGTCGTCGGAGAATTGCTTGAAGGCAAGGGCTTGCCTAGCGAAAAACGAATCAATCGCGAACTAGTAAATAGGTTAAAAGATTTAGATCCTTACTTAGCGCAATGTTATGTGTCCGCATGGATGATCTTTGATTCGTACGAGGTTCCAAATCGTTTATC
This sequence comes from uncultured Draconibacterium sp., assembly GCA_964616585.1. Classification (GTDB taxonomy): domain Bacteria; phylum Bacteroidota; class Bacteroidia; order Bacteroidales; family UBA12170; genus UBA12170. The sequence continues at coordinate 4,300 of CAZTST010000174.1, read as the reverse complement.
TTGCGCAGCTCATCAGATGCGCAATATTGGTTATCTTATCTCAGATAAAGAAAAACCCACCCCCAAAAAAAGGATTGCTGATTTAGCGAACCATCTCCAGGAATCAATAACGTCCATAGAGCAATTGGAAAACCTTGAAACTTTATTAGCCGATTTTGAATCGTCGTATAGAAAATTCAACGTTGACGCTTTCCTCAAACTTGTTGATCCGAGAGGTCACAAGAACGTTGACTTTGAGCGTTCGGCGGTTGTTAGACTCAAGGAACTTACAAACACATTGTCCAATATATCACACGATGATTCACGTACAGACGAAAAGGCTGTTGAAAGCATGATGTCGGAATACGAGCAGGTATTACTTTTAGTTACAAAGAAACAGGAAAGCATTCTTGACTCAATCGATCGATTATTAGCGAGTAAGCCAAAAGCAGATTCTACAGAGGAGTTAGGAGGTCTTATCTCTCTCAACCCAAACTCTCGCTCTTACTTTTTCAAAAATCTTAACATTGAATGGTTGGATTTTCTTGCGACTCAGAACTCACTTCCATTCACATTTCTCACACCTTCCGACGAATTAGGACGTACTCTTGCACGTCTTGCAGATCAAGATCCGCAACTGGTTGGAGAGATTACTCTACAGGTCCCGATTGCCCTGTGTCAGTCCTTCTTTGTTAGCAACATATTAAATGTTATTGAGTTATTTGATCGTGCCACACGAGTGTTACTGGTAGATCACCTAATAAAAATACTCAAACTTAGTGATCAGAAACACATTGATTGGGACTTCCTATCGGTCTTTCTAAAAAAAGAAGTTGTTCTAAATGACCCTCAACTCAGAGAACAAATTTTTGTAAATGTTATTGAAAGGGCTGTTGAGAATGAGAAACATGACATCATGCAGTCGGATCGACACGGCGTTATCGAAGCCGCGAGAGCACTCCTGGGGGCCGAAGATCAAGAGTCTGCAATGATTTTGCTCTCAACTTCTTTGTACAAGCATCTAGAACGTCAACTCGAGGAAAGAAGCTCTTCGATCTTCTCGATGGATCTATCCCAAAATGATCATCTGGGCTTGAATGTTATTGATAATCTCATTTTTATCCTCGTTGGTGGGGCAATAAAACTTCTAGATACGACAAAGCCTGAGGACAGGTCGGTGATTTTTTCAAAAATCTTCTACCACCAGATAGATAAAGGCTTACTGATGCGTGCAAAACTGCATATTACATATCGTTTTAAAGATGATCTTCACAGTGCTGCAATACAGACTTTATTTGAGGTCGATTTAAATGGCAGTATTTTGAAAGAATGGGGTGAGCTACTTGCTGAACTGTATTCTGGCTTTTCCAATGATGAGAAGAGGGGTATTGAAGAGATGATCAATAATGTCCGTGCTGATCTTCCAAAAAATCGCGCTGATCTTGAGAGAGCGAAACGATACTTTTGGATCGCTGATAAAATAGATCTAGAAAAGATTGACCCCGAAGTTAAACAAATCATTCAATCACATGATTTGAGTCCAGAACCGATGTTCCGTAGTTGGTCGGGTCCAGAATCACCAGTCGGCGTACAGGAAATCAAAGATATGGATACGCCTAGATTGGTTCAGCTCCTGCGCAGCTATGTGCAAGAGGGTGACGGTTGGTTTTCTCATTCTCGAGAAGGTCTTGGGCGAAACCTACAGCAAGCATTAGAAGCTAGCGCGCCATTGCATATTGAAATATTTGATACCGAAAATCTTTCGCAACTTGACCCAGTCTACGTTGGATATATTTTTATGGCATATGAGAAACTTGTTCAAAACGATAAGCTAAATGTGACGCAAGCACAGGTTCCTATACCTGCAATCAAGTATATTCTCGAAAACAAACTCGACGAGATTCGTGCAGAAGATCCTGATGATGATCAAGCGGACTCAAACTCCTGGGGATTCGCTTTACGACGCTGCGGCTATTTTATCCAGACTATTCTGCAAAACGACGTGCCATTAGATAATGTTAGCCAAGATATAATCTGGGGATTTATTGAAGTCATGGCGCAACATTTAGAGCCAACACCAAAATATGAAAAGGAATATTTCAAAGACGTCCGTGACGAAATGACCTTATCTCTAAATAGCGTTCGAGGTATTGGACTTACAGCTGCAGTATTATTCTTTCTTTATCAGAAACGAAATAATGGCCTTTCCAGTGTTCCCGCTGTAATGCAATTAATTATAGAGCGTGCTGCAAAGTCTGAATCGGCTAATGATGCCATTGTGATCGGTAGATATTCGCCGTGGCTTTTCCATTCTGACAAAGACTGGTTTCGCGGTGTCTGGGAAACACTCATGCACTCAAGCCAAGATGCAACCTCAGCTGCATGGAAAGGATTCTTAATCTCTAGACTTGATCCAGAGATGTTTGAACTTATGGTTTCTCAATATAAGGGCTCTATTAATCGCGTGATTACAACTCCCAAAATGGAAGAGGGTCACTTTAGTGTCTCAGAACATCAAAGTATTCCAGAGCACATGGTTTACGCAACTGCTTTTAACTACCCACAAGCTCGAGCGATGATGGCCGAAATCTTGAGCAGAAAGGCAAAACATAAAAATGCTTTCCTAGAGGACTACATAAGCTTTTTTGGCCGAGCGATCTTTCAGCGAGAGAAAGGTATTGATGATGACTTTGATATTGAATACGCAAAACAGGTTATCTCCCAAATATTGGATAGTACAACGAGTGAAGCCGTCCATTCAGCATTTGGTTGGTGCATAAATAAATCAGCACTTCCAGTTGAGTGGCTATTAGATCAACTTATTATTTCCCTAGAGCGTACTGGTGGAAAGGTGGAGGCATCTCATATCATTTTTAAGTTCCTAAAGGATTCCGTAAAGACAAATCCTGAGAAATCACTGGATGTTTTATCCGCACTTATATCTGGAACCTTAAGAGACCTTTGGGTGGTTTCCGCACACAAAGAAGACATTATCTCCACTCTACGACAAGCGCATGAGATTGCTGAAAAGGACAGTAATGAAGAAATGAAAAAAATGATTGAAAAAATCAAAGACTACTTACTACGTCAGGGTTATAACGAATTTCGTTTTTAGACGGAATGTAGTAATCTAAGATGATTTTAATAACATCAGCACAGGGTCACCAATAAAACCGCAGAATTTATTTCTGCGGTTTTATTGTTTGGGAAAAAATCCGTTATCCGGACCTGACCCCGTTTCTTGAAATCTTAAATCTATAAGAACAACCTCACCAATCTCAACTCGTTATATTCGTATTTTTCTTCTAGGTATTTAAAAGCTGGGGTTAGGCTGGGGGAGTTGGTGGCTTGGAAGGCGGTTTTGATGATTTCGAATAGTTCTTTGTTTGGTTTTAGGTAGCTGATGTCTGGAGCTTGGTTAGTGTAGGTTAGTTTCTCAATGTGCTGGATAATGGTTGATGGGCTTAGTCCGCGCCGGTCAGCTATTTCTTGGATTGATAGTTTTTTTAAAAGCATGGCTTTTGTTTCTTGCAGAGTTGAGCTTGATCGACTTAGTTTTGCATCAAGCGGTTGGGAGGTTTTTCCTGGGATTGGTTTTTCATTAAGGTTATTTTCTAAAGCGTGATGAGAAATACAAGCCAGGAAAGCCTCACCAAATTCTTCTAGTTTTTTTGTACCAACTCCAAAGATGTGGGCAAATGATTCTAAGCTTGATGGAAAATAGTAAGCTATTTCTTGCAAGGTTCGATCGCCAAAAATTACAAACGGTGGGACGTTTTGCTTGTCAGCAATTTGTTTGCGTAGCTTGCGTAGTTTTTCAAAGGCCTCAACGTCATATTCAAGGCCCGATCCAAACTTACCAGTCGGTGCCATTGTGGGCGCCTTGGATACTGGCAGGGAAATCAATTCATTGTTAAGTAGTGCTTGTTTGCCTTTAGGGCTGACGCACAGCGTTGGATATTCTCCGTCATTTTGTTTTAAGTACTTGGATTTTTTTAAAGCCTCGACATATTCGCGCAAGGCGCCTAAAGATATTTCTTGGGCAATGCCATGGACTGAAAGTTGGTGATGTTTTAGCTCGACAATTCGCTTTTTTTTTTGAACCATGTAAAACGTCGCAAATATGTGCTGTGCCAAAACGCTCGCCGGTGCGCAATACTGTGGAAATGATTTTTTGTGAAATTTCCGTGGCGTCAAAAGTCTCAGTTGGTAGTTCAACGCAGTTATCACAGGCGTCACACGTGGTCTTTTTCCAATTCTCGCCAAAATAGTTAAGCAAGTAGGCACGGCGACAAGTATTGTCCTGACAATAGTCAATTAC
>CAZTST010000173.1:0-8705 GCA_964616585.1 uncultured Draconibacterium sp. | reverse complement strand
AGCGCTTCCATGGCATGGAAGAGGCCAAGGGTTCAAGTCCCTTATGGTCCACCATCATTAGTTCCACCGAAGAGGTGGAATTTTTGTTTTGCGCGGAATACGCTTGTTTACTGTATGAATTAGCGGTTTTGTTGATAGTGAAGCGGTTCGAACTTTGGTGAGACCATTTGGCTCATTTCGCGTAATTGTAAAACATAAATGGCTTAGATTGGAGAGATAATACCTTTTGGTTCGCGGTTCGAACGTTGAGTGAATATTTATTGAAAAGGGTTCTTGTAAAAGATTGTGGAAGCGATATAATATAACCAAGTTTTACCAGCCAATTATGACAACCATAAAAACAATCGGAGCCAAAATTAAAGCTTGGAGAGCTATAAAGGATTTAACCCAAGATGAATTGGCCAAGAAGGCTGATTTGCCCTATCCAACGCTTGTTAAAATAGAATCGGATGTTGTTCAAAATCCGTCGATTGATACGGTTACGAAGATCGCGGCTGGGTTTGGAATTACTTTGGATGAATTAATCAGATAAATATGGAAATAACAACTTTTCTTCTTAACATCGTTCAGACTATTATTTCAATAATCAGTTGGCCTTTCAAAAAAATACAAAACATTATGGAAATTAAAAATATTAAGATTACGCAAGAAGCTAAACATTTACAGGATGTAAAAGGAATGGATGTTAATCTGCGAAATGGTGAAAAAATATTAATGAAAAATGTTAGCATCGAACAGAAGGCTGAAACTCTTCTGAATACAACAGGAATGAAAGTTGATATTGTCGGCAAACAAGAGGCGGAATTGGAAAATATAGATATTCAAAGCCCAATAGGAAGTGTAAAAATTTCAAAAGGGGTCACGCTCAATAAGCAGATAAATTAATAATTATGCCTACACTAAATTGGATTGGCAAAGAAGCAGTTGTGAACCACGACAAAGAGGTTCCTTTTCGACTTCTTCGCAAAGTGAAGTCCGCTTCTGTGGGCGACAATTCTCAAAATCTCATTATCCACGGGGATAATCTTGAGGCATTAAAAGCATTGATGCCTTATTACGGCGGCAAAGTGAAATGTATCTACATTGATCCCCCGTACAATACTGGAAATGAAAACTGGGTTTATAACGATAAGGTTAATTCACCTAAAATAAAGAAGTGGCTTGGGAATGTTGTTGGAGACGAATTAGTTGATCTCTGTCGTCATGACAAGTGGCTCTGCATGATGTACCCAAGACTTAAATTATTAAAAGATCTACTAGCAGATGATGGAGCCATTTTTGTTTCGATTGATGATAACGAACACTGTAATTTAAAGCAGATAATGGATGAGATCTTTGGCGAATCGAATTTTGTCGGTACGTTTGTGGTAAATACTACGCCCAATGCTAGAGATTATGGACACATAGGAAAAATGCATGAATTTTGTGTTTTTTATGCAAAGGATTATACAAAACTAACGACAAATCTATTAAAAGACAAAGAAAAAACTTTTAGGTACAAAGACGATATAAGTGGTTTCAATATTCATCCACTGTACAACAGCAATGTAGCGTTTACTAATAAAAATCGACCTAATCTCTTTTACCCCTTCTATTTAGATACAAAAAAGCCGATTAAAGAATTTGGTGAAAACTTTTTTGAAATCAGTCTTACTCCAAACAAGAACTCCGTCGAGATTTATCCTCCAAGATCAGTGAAAGGCGATGCCCAATTCGTTTGGAGATGGGGAAAAGAAAAATCATCTGGCGAGGTGAATAAAGAAATCCTGGGTTATATGACTGGCGATGGTGAATATAGAATAGTTCAAAAAATGAGAACATCAGAGAAACTAATTCGCTCAATTTTATCTGAGAAAGAATATACAAGCAGGAGAGGTACGGCTGTAGTCGAAGAAATTTTTGGAAGTAAAACCTTTACTTTTCCCAAGCCCATCGAGTTATTGAGGGCATTTATAAATATTGCAACACAAAAAGACTCGATCGTATTGGATTCATTTGCTGGTTCTGGAACCGTTGGCCATGCTGTTCTTGATTTAAATAAAGAGGATGGTGGTGAAAGAAAGTTTATTCTTGTAGAAATGGAGGACAACATAGCAAAAGATATCACCGCCGAAAGAATAAAGCGTGTAATCAAAAAATACGACTACAAAGTTGGTTTTGAATTCTGCGAGCTCTCAAAGCCACTTTTCAACGAAAAAGGTCATATCGAAGAAGAATGCGATTTTGACCAGTTCGCAACGTATATCTACTTCACCGAAACTCAAACAAACATTGATCGTGCCAAGGTAGACAAGAATTTTATCGGAGAACTCAATGAAACTGAGTATTATTTGATTTATAAAGAAAAGGGCAAAAATATTTTGGATAAGGGATTTCTTAAAAAGCTAAGAGATACCAAGGCCAAAAAAGTTATTTACGCCGACAATTGTACGGTTGATGAAAAAATACTGGATGAATACAACATCGTATTCAAGCAAATCCCGTACGAAGTAAAAATCTATTAATCCATTACTATTATGTTTTTAAAAAAGTATCAGCAAAAAGCACTCGATACCTTAAAGGACTACTTGAAAGAAATCGAGCAATCGACAGCCAAACGAGCATTTATTGCAGTAACAGAAAAACCATACAACTCCGAATTTTTTGGCGAGGTGCCCTTTGTTTGTGTAAAAATTCCGACTGGCGGCGGTAAAACGCTCGTTGGCTGCCACGCGGTAACTGAAATCATGGGAACTGTATTGAAGCACAAAATGGAACGCGGCATTATTATGTGGTTTGTGCCTTCTGAAGCTATTAAAAGCCAAACCATCAAGAAGTTTAAGGATCGAAATGATTGGCATCGAAAAGTCCTTGATGAGGCTTTTCAAAATAACATCCGTATATTTTCAAACGAAGAAGCCCTTCGTATTCGCAAAGAAGATGTTGAAGATAATCTTTGCGTTATCGTTTCAAGTTTGGATGCTTTCCGTAAGGAAAAGACTCTACAAAATAAGTATAAGGTTTATCAAGAAAATGGTGCTTTACTTAGCCACTTCGAGAACATTCAGGAAAATGACAGTTTAGAGCTAGATGAGCACAAGACGGTTATCAATTCGCTGGCGAACGTCGTCAGAATTAGTAGTCCGTTGGTCGTTATTGATGAAGGACACAAGACAAAAACTCAGCTCTCCATAGACTTTCTTAAAGAGCTGAACCCATCATTTATCATTGAATACACGGCAACTCCAAGAGGCGGTAGCAATATCTTGGTTGATATTTCAGCGTCGGAACTCAAGGAAGAACAAATGGTAAAAATTCCGCTCGTTCTTGAAAGTGCAACTCAGTGGAATAATTCTGTTGCCAGAGGAATTGAAAAGCGAGATGAGCTTGAAAAAGACGCGAGGAAGATAAAGGGAGAATATATTCGCCCGATTGCCTTAATACAAGCTCAACCAAAGAGCAAAACAAGTCCTAGTGTCACGGTTGATCAAATTAAAGAGTATTTATTAAGTGCTAAAATTTCCGAAGACGAAATTGCCATCAAGACTTCGGAGAGAAATGATCTTGAGGGAGTCGATCTGTTCAGCAAGAAGTGCAAAATCCGCTACATCATCACCGTGAGCGCACTCGCGGAAGGTTGGGACTGCTCTTTTGCCTATGTTTTGATTTCCGTTGCCAATGTCGGTGCAAAAATTGCGGTTGAGCAGATTATCGGGCGTATTATCCGCATGCCATATGCCAAGAGAAAGGAAAATGAAAACATGAATCGTTGTTATATTTTTGCTTCAGCCCGTAATTTCAACGAAGCGGCAACGCAGATCATTTCTGGTCTTGAAACCAACGGATATAGCAGATTCGACCTCTTAAATTCCTCTCAAAAAGAACAAAAATACGAGCTAGAAATTGAGCGAGCGGTAAAGAAAGACTTTGCGGCTCCAATGATCAGTCTTGATGGCGATAAACTGGCTTTTGAAGATTTGATCGGCGAAGATTTTGAGCTTGCCAAAGAAGATGCAAATTTTGATTTTGAAATACACTACGATAATGATGGTCGTGCGGTTATTGATATCAAGGCAGACAAATGGATAAAAGGTGCCCAGCAGATGTTGCATCTAACATACAAAGACAAAAATTTCACCAAGCAGGAGTTGGTGCAGTGGTTGGATAAAAAGATGCGATTCACTATCCTTGAGAAAAGTGACAAGGTTAAATTTCTTGATAAGGCTGTTGATTTCCAGCTCAAGAAGCATTCACTTGCGGAATTATCTGTGAATCGTTATTTACTGTTGGCGAAACTCGATGAAGTAATTAATAGGGTACTGCAAGAATACGCCAAAAAGCGCTTTGACCAGTTTGCCAAGAAGGGTGCAATCACAACGAAGGCTTTTGATTCTTTCCCAGAGACGATTACTATCGCGCAGGAAGTCCCTCAAGACTTCAACAAGAATTACTATAAAAAGATCGATAAACTCAATAAAGAGGAGCTTTCTTTTGTTGAACGTTTAGACTTGGAGACTTTACCGAATGTTGAGTTTTGGATTAGAAGCAGAGAGAAAAGAGATCCTTTTTACATCCAAGGATGGAAGAAAAATAAGTTTTATCCTGACTTTATCGCTGTAACCAAGAAAGGCGCTGTAGTGGCTTTGGAGTGGAAGGGTGAAGATCGCATCAGTAACGAGGATACTGGATACAAAATCCTTATCGCTGACGAATGGGTAAAACTCGGCAAGGGCAAACTCCATTTCTTTTTGGTTCACAATGGGAATGTGGAGGAGGTTTTGACAAAGCTAAAGGAATTATAAAGTTGAGGTATGGCAGACACCAAAATAATGACATTTATCAGTTATGAGAATCTATTTTCTCATATAGAAAAAGGTGGATTGCTGATACCAAGCACATATTTAAAAAATGACAAAAATATAGACAGTTTGGTGAGCGATTTTATAGAAGATTTTGACAGTATTGAGGGTATATCCTACAGCTCATTTCTTAATGCAATAGTACAAACGCACACGGCGGAAGAAACTCAAAAAATCGGATGGGATGAGCTAAAACACTGTAAATTGGTCACAAGCGATAATAATGCAAGTATCGTATTTCATAGAGACAATTTGCTTTATATGATTGCCCAATTGATAAAAAAGGACAAATTAGGTGATATAAAAATTACCGGCCAAAAAACGCTTAAAAGTGCAGCAGATTATTATAAAACCCTTTTGGCAATAAGTAGCAAAACTGCTTTTGATCCACCCGAAGCACAATCAAAACAGAGCCTATTAAGGGATTACTTTTTGAGGGCATACCCTTATTATTATTTGCCTGATGTAGTTGAAACAGTATTAATAATGAGATTTCAGCGATACTGGTATATATACAATGACCTAGTTAAAAAGCTTGATGACAGCAAAATCAACAAGGTAAAAGAGGGCATAGATTTAATTACCAAAGAATTTAATCTTTCACTCAAAGAGTATTTCCACGTTCTTACAGGAATTTTCATTTGGTTTTTACTTGTACCAAACGCTAAACGGGAAAAACCGGAAGTCGATGAATTGAAAAAAATTGGTTTTGCACCAAAAAACATTGAAACCTATTACATTAAAAAACAGAATTTTGGAGAAGACAGTGATCTTTTTAAACTTATTAAACAGCTATCGCATAGCTTGAACGATTATAAGCAAAAGCTCCAAAAAATTCGTAGAGATTCGGCAGAAGGATTTTTTAAAGACTTTCAAACCTTTTTTGATTGCCCAGTTTTCAAAATTAACGATGACAATTACTGCATTATTGACCTTAAATTTTTGTTTGAAGGATTGTGTGCTGGTTTTATTTGGAGAATTAACGAAATATCTCCTCATAACATCCAAGGAATTAAAGAGCAATATGGTTATTTATTGGAGGAATACTTTATTGAACTACTGAAAAATATTTTTGGGGAACAAAAAATTACACGACCGAATAAAAACGGAAGTCCTGATGCAATTTTAGAAACAGATACACATATACTCATATTTGAGTTTACCGTCGAATATTACAGATTTGCAGCCTTATACAGTGAAAGCCTAGAGCCATTTCAACAAGATGTGTACAGACTTCTATTTAATGAGGGTATACACGATCTTAATGCAAGAGGTAAAAAAGATAAGGGCAAGTTCCATAAGCTGAATAACTACCTGGAGGAATATAAAAATTCAAAGAAAACTGTCATACCAATTTTAGTTACGGAAAACTATCTTGGAGATTTCGAAATGCTAGATCAATTTAATGACCAGCTCAATAAGAATATCGAGAGTAAAAATTTAGAAAATCTGAAACAGCACAAACCATTCATTATAAACCTAGATGATTTGGAGTTCTTTTGGCAAATGTCTAACTCTGAAAAAGTTGCGGAGCAATTTATTGATTTTGCTGAAAGTTGGTCAACATCTAAAGACAAAGGCCCTTATCATTTTAATTTCTCCCATTTTGTTAGCAAAAATCACAAAAAAGACGAAGTTAAAAACAACTCAGGTGATTTCTTCAATTGGAAAAAATTTAGTGAAAGTTTAACGAGCTAAACATGGACACAATCTCACAAAAATACTTTGACATTGGTGAATGCATCTATTGTCACAAAAAGGAATGCAAATTAACAACAGAACATGTAATTCCCTTTGCTCTTGGAGGAAATTTAACCCTCCAAAATAGCTGTTGTGAAAATTGCAGGGAAATAACCTCAAAATGTGAACGTAACCCATTAAACGAAAATTGGGCTGAGGCAAGAGCATGTTTAGATTATCCATCGAGAAGAAGGGATTTCAACAATGAAGACTTTACACTTGAAGTGGTTTTGCAAAATGGCGACAAGAAAACATTATCTCTCAAAAAATCAGAAATTTTAGGCATTACTCAATTTTTGGAATATGGGTCGCCTGCCATTTTTACTGGTCAAAACAATAGTGGCATTACTGTTACAGCCGTTTCAACTTTTGGTTTCGGAATAAATCTTAAGGAGTTTCAGAAATCACACGATATTAAGCAGTTTTCATATTCAGTAAGCCATAAACAAAACTACTTTGAAACGATGTTGGCTAAAATAGCATATGGATTTGTTATTGCATGTTGGGGAACAGCATGTTTTGAGGAATGCTTTGTTTTGCCAAGTATTTTGAGAAAATCTGACGATATTGGACTATGGGTAGGATGTGATTCCGAAGAAAAGATTTTACCAAAAATTGGCATACAAAACGGGAAAAACGTCCTCAAGCTAGGTATTTTTAAGCCAACAAAATCAGATAAACAATTGATAATTGTCAGATTAAAATTCTTTGCAAACACGGAGACACCCGAATACATAGTCGTAGTAGGTACTTTAAATAAAGAATTTAAAATAAAATAATTATGCAAGATTCAATCTTCACAATTGAGCTCCCACTTATTAGTACAAACAGTGAATTAGAAGATGTAATGAAATTATATTCAAAATGTGATCCATATTTCATAACAAGCGGTTGCGTAAAAGAACGGAAAGAAAAATTTGATAAGCTCTGGCATAAATTTCGACCATACGCAGATACACATTTTCTTAGTCAGGTAAAAACAAATTTTCATCAAAGAACTTGGGAAATGTATGTTGGTAACATACTTCTTGAAAAAAACTTATCAATTGCATCGAAAAATGAAGGTCCTGATTTTGTGGTAAATAATAATTTTTACGTTGAATGCATTGCTTCTACAAAGGGAGAGGCAGGAAAACCTGACTCTGTGCCACCAATGTATGTTGCTACAAAGCCATCAGAAATTATGGTTCAAGATGTCCCGGTTGATAAGATGATTTTGCGAATAACACAGGCTTTCAAGGATAAAGCTCTTGATCAATATGAAAAGTGGAAAAGCAAGTCATGGTTCGATGGAAATAAACCTTTTATAGTTGCGATAAACACAGGCGACTTGGAATATCCCCAGGAATATTTAGGAATTCCATTGGTGATAAAGGCTCTTTTTGGCCTGCAATATATGCAACTTTCTCAAAATGGAGACCAAGGATTTAGCTGGAGGAATGAAATCGCTAAAGGAGCTGGCGTGCTGGTGAATTACTTTGCAAACAACTCATTTAGTTTTGTAAGTGGGGTTATTTTTTCTGACAAAACAGTGCTCAATCATCCTGAAGTTATTGGCGATGATTGTATATTTATCAATAATCCATGGGCAACGCACCCTACGGATAAGTCTTTTAACAAATTATTTAAAAACTGGTCGGCAAGCAAAGAACAAGATGGTATGCGGCTGGTTAAGAATTATTAGTAATTTCAGCTGATTGGGGTGTTTTCGTACAGCTTTTTACCTCCTCCACAAACTCCTCCACCATAGCCGCGTTATCCTTCAGCCAAATGTACCAAAACAAGAATAATTCCTTAGAAAGTCGCCAATGCACTCTAAGCCACACCTCCATTTCCGAGTCCAAAATGCTTGATATTCGTTTAGAATTAGCAGCTTCTTCCTCCGGCTGATGTGCCAAATATTCATCGACAGTCATCCTTTTCTTTACCAACCCTTTGGTTTCCGGTTCCAATCGCGTCAATGACCCCCCAACAAAAAATACCGACTTATTAGTCGGTATTTTTTGTTGCTCAAGGCTTTGGTGAAAAATAAAATCATGGCTATATTTAAATGCAGACTGCCACCCGACCAAGAGGTGGGTGGCAGAAGGTGAATCGCTTCGGCTCAACGTACTCCAGTAAGCCTTA
>CAZTST010000172.1:0-8708 GCA_964616585.1 uncultured Draconibacterium sp. | reverse complement strand
TTTGATAAGCTATTTCTCTGTTCATGAAAAGGAAGTGAATATATATATGCGTAAGAATAAAATCCGATTAAAAAGAGCTTCAAAAACTCAAATAATCGACCTAATCCACTTTTGTGAACACTTGTAAATATGAAAAAATTAATTTTAATCTCATTTTTATTAGTGCACTGGATTTTTTCTTCAGCACAGTCGGGCAGAACAAAGGACATAGAAATATATTTAAACCAAAGTTACTCAAACATATCTTGGAGCCAGTTTGTGCAAAAAGTTGAGCAAAACTATCCGGTTCACTTTTATTATCGATCTACTGATTTTCCTGAAATCCAAATCTCGTTTGATTCGGACAGTATTGTTTTAAAAAATATATTGACCGACCACTTATTACAATACAATGTTTTTGTCTCTTCCGACATAAGAGGAAATATTTTCCTGACCAAGAACACTACAATCTCAACACAACTATCGCCTCGTTTTTTTAAAGCACCGATTATTGCACAAGAACCGGAAGAAGTAGATAAATCAGATGGAAATTTTATTCAAACTACTAAAGAATTTATTGCACAAACTATTGTTGTAGGCAACAAAGAAGAAGGAATTAATAAACGAACCGCAACTGTTAGCGGCGTTGCTATAAACGGAATGACTGGGCAAATTGTTGAAGGTGCGACAATTGTGGATTTAATTAGCGGAAAAGGTGTTGTAACTGATGAAAAGGGACATTATAAAATCTTGCTGAACAAAGGCAAGCATTTTCTAAAAATAAAAAGTGTGAATATTCTTGAAAAGCAAATCGAGATTGATTTACAATCAAATGGCACTTTAGATCTAGTTTTAGACGATAAAATAATCCAACTTAATGATGTAATTGTAAGTGCTGAGAAAGACAATAAAGTAATTGGGACACAAATGGGCTTGGACAAAGTCAGTACTAAAAATGTAAAGAAAATTCCTTTAGTTTTTGGCGAAAAAGATATAGTAAAAGTAGCTATGTTACTACCTGGTGTTCAGACTGTAGGTGAAGGTTCATCTGGTTTTAATGTTCGCGGTTCACCTATCGACCAAAATTTATTTTATATCAATCACGTTCCTATTTACAACACTTCACACTTATCTGGATTCTTTTCAGCATTTAATACAGATGTTGTTGATGAGTTTTCGTTGTTTAAAAGCAATATTCCACTTCAATATGGGGGTCGACTTTCTTCTGTTTTTGAAATAAAAACAAAAACAGGCAGTAAGTCCAAAACTACAGCTCGTGGAGGCATAGGGCCAATTACCGGACGATTAACTGTAGAAGGTCCATTAAAGAAGGATAAGAGCAGTTTTCTTGTAGGTGCACGTTCAACTTATTCGGATTGGATTCTTAATTTTGTGAAAGATCCTATCATCAAAAATAGTAATGCTCAATTTGGTGATATAGTTACTAATTTCTCTTTTCAACTCAATAAGAACAATCATTTGAATATATTTTCCTATTTCAGTACAGACAAAATGGATATTTATACTCAATCAAAATATAATTATCAGAATTTTGGAGCATCCGCCGCATGGAAACATTTTTTTGATAACGAAAATAGTTTAGAATTAAGTGTCGCACAAAGTAGTTATTATTTTAACGAAGAAAACAATCAAGTAGAAGTTGCTTCATATTTGCATGACAATCAATTGGGGCACACAGAAATCAAAGCTATTTTAAAAATTGTGCCATTCGCCAACCAATATTTGCAATTTGGCATTAATTCGACACTCTATAATATAAACAAAGGTATTTATAGTCCCTTATCAGAAATGAGCTTTATTGAATACACAGATTTAGGTAAAGAAAAAGGATTAGAAAGTGCACTCTTTGTAAGCGATGAATGGAAAGTAAATCAAAATCTGACTTTTTATGGAGGATTACGGTACAACTTTTTTACATATTTTGGTGAACAAAATGTTAACAAATACACAGAAGGCTTACCTAAAACAGAAAACAACTTAATTGAAGTTCTTCATTTTGAGAATTGGGAACCGGTAAAGACTTATGGAGGTTTGGATTATCGATTTGCTATTAACTATTTAATCAATGAAAAAATCTCGTTAAAAGCTGCTTTCAACCGTTTGCATCAATTCATTTATATGCTTAGTAACACAATAGCTGTATCGCCAAATTACAAATGGAAATTAAGCGATTATAATACAAAACCTATTGTTGGAGATCAGATTACATTAGGTTTTTATAGTAATTTATGGCAAAACAAATACGAACTTTCTATTGAGTCTTATTATAAATTCAGTCAGAATGTTGTTGAAATTAAAGATGGCGCAAACTTATTTTTCAATAAAAACACAGAACAAGCAACGCTTCAAGGAGACCTTAATGCATATGGCATTGAGCTAATGCTTAAAAAAAATAGTGGCACCTTGAGCGGCTGGATTAATTATACTTATTCAAATTCAAGTGTTTTGGTCGACAACGCGTTTGCTGAGAACAGAATAAATTACGGAGAACCATATCCCTCGAACTACGATAAGCCACATGCATTTAATCTCGTGGCCAATTATGATTTCTCCAGAAGATATTCAATAGCAGGAAATGTAGTTTATTCTACAGGTCGTCCAATTACTTACCCAACGTCCTTATATTATTATGGAGGATTCCCAACATTGAGTTACTCTGATCGCAATGCATATAGAATTCCTGATTATTTCCGAGTCGACATTTCACTTAATATAGAAGGAAATCTTCTCAAACGAAAATTAGGTCATGGCACTTGGGCTTTTTCAGTTTACAATGTTTTAGGAAGGAAAAATGCATTTTCAGTTTATTTTGAAGAAAATAACGGCAAGATTCAGGCCTATAAACTTTCTATTTTTGGAGCTCCGATTTTTTCTGTTAGTTATAACTTTAAATTAGGCAATTATGCAAGTGAATAAAAATAGATTTCGGCAATTGGCAATAATTTTTGCTCTATTCTTTTATACCACTTCGTGTGTTGAAGAATATTGGCCTGCATTAAATGCCAATAGCAATCAACTTTTAGTAATCGATGGGAAAATAACCAATTTTCCTGGGCCGTATACCATTAAGCTTTCTACATCAAGCTCAATTGATGAAGCAGTCTTTACACATCTTTCTTTAGCTAAAGTTACAATAATAGATAATCAAGGTAATCAAGAACTTTTAACTGAAAAAACTCCAGGTATTTATAAAACAAGCCCTGTTGGTATGCAAGGAATTGTTGGTCGCTCATATAAAATCAAAATTCAATTAAATAATGGTAAAATATACGAATCGGCTTTTGAAGAATTAAAAACGCCTGTTGAAGTTGAAAATGTAATTGCAGAAGAAAGTATAAAATTAGCTGTAAATGAATTGGAGAGCGACCAAGAAGGTTTTCAATTTTATGTAAGCAGCAAACCTGCTGAGACTTCACCAACGTATTTATATTGGGAAATTGAAGAAACCTACGAATATCGTTCCGATTATAATATCGTTTTCTTATACAATGGAAAAACTTACGAAACTACTCAATATAATCAGTTTGGTCTAGCCGAGACAAGAAATCAAGATACTTTACGTTTTTGTTGGAAAACCCAAAATGTGGGAGAACGCTTTAGTTATAGCACAGAGTATTTAAGTGTTCCGGTTGTTAATAAATTGCCATTACATTTTATACCTTATAATGATGAAAGACTTCATTACAAATATAGTATCCTGGTTAAGCAATATACAATTTCGGAAGAAGCTTATACTTTTCTGCATAGGCTGGAGCAAGAAAACAACAATCAGGAAGCATTATTTACAACTCAACCTTATCAAATTCGTGGTAATGTATTTAATTTAGAAGACTCTTCTGAACCAGTTCTTGGGTACTTTATTGTAGCCTCAGGAATCAATGGTCCAAGAGTCCTTGCTAAAGCACCCAGTCGAATTCGCTGGAGTTATACTAGATGTTCTGCTGATACAGCCGTTAGTACTATTCAATATAATATTAACCTTGCATCTTCAACAAACCAGATAGTTTATTTTACTTTTGTTTTATTTGAAAACCCTAATCCAGATATTGCTGACAATGGAGTCTTAGCTTATATGAGTCAAGAATGTCTCGATTGTACCCGTCTTGGAGGAGTTGCTATAAAACCTGAATATTGGGATTGGTAGAAAAAAATTAGATATGCAAAAAAGAACTTTCATAATATTTTTATTCGGTTTTCATTTTTTACTTAATGGTCAAGCACTCATTGAACCAAAAACAAAGAATAATCTTCCCTTTGAACACATAAACCTAGTTACAGATCGCGATTTGTATTTGAGCGGCGAATCAATTTGGTTTAGAGCAGATATAAGTTTAGATGATAATCAGAAAGAACTAAGCAAAATCATTTATATAGAACTATTTAATGCAGATCAAAAATCTATAGTTCAAAAAAAATTCCGAATAAATGAAGGCATAGCACAAGGCGTTATAGATATTCCATCAGAGTTTCTTTCTGATACATATTTTTTAAGGGCATATACTCACTATATCAAAAATTTTCCGGTGGATAATTATTTTTTATGTGCGCTACAGATTATAAATCCCAGTATTGGATTGCCCTCAATTTTAACAAAAGATGTTTTAGAACCAACTATTTACAAAAATATTAAGCAAAATATCGGTAAGAATACTTCAGCAAAAATTGCCTTTTCGCTACCTAAAAATCTATTATTAGAAAATGTCAAAGCATATCTTTGTAATGAGAAGAATGTTATAGAAGAATGCGTTATTTTAAAAAATGGCTGGGGAATTATTGATTTTCAACCTTGTGATAGTATCCAATATAGCCTAATTTTCACCAATTCAAAAAACGATACACTCAAAAAAGATTTGAAGCTTACTTCTCCTCTATCTTATTCTCTTGAATCGAATGTATCTACTAATGGTCAGCAGATTGTATCTATTTATAAACCTAGTGATATAAATGAAAGTCAAGATAATATTTATACATTAGAATTAACAAACAGTACTCTTCAAGTTCTTTCCTTTTCTGAGTTTCTTTTTTCAAATATTCAAACTCAAATTATATTACCAAATTCAGAAATTTCAAATTCAGGCTTGTATTATTTTATACTTAAAGATTCAAAAAAAAGAATTTTAAAAATTCAAGCGTTTATTTCTAATGGCAAATCAAATACCATTAATAAGATTTTAATGATCGAAAATTCTTTTAAAAAAAGAAAAGAGGTAAGTCTGAAATTGAATGATTTAGAAACAATGAATTTGACAAATATAGGATTCAAAGTAGTTTTAAAAGGAACCGTTTTTCCGATTGCTGATAAAATTAATCTGTATTTAAACGATCCGCGATTGATTCTGCCCTATTTAAAAACACAGTTTATAACTGAAGAACTGTCGACTATTGAACAAGACGTTTTCTTACAAATTTTTAATAACAAGTTAAATAATGAAGATTTCAAGAGTCTTTTTTACCCACCAAAAGCAACTAATTTAAAATGGCTACCAGAAATTAGAGATATTGGATTAAGTGGTACGGTGGTTGACAAATTAACTCAAAAACCAATAGAAAAAATTCCGATTTATTTATCTATTTTTAGAGAATATCCTCAAATTCATATTTATGAATCTCGCGCCGATGGAAGCTTCTTCTTTTCACTAAACAATTTTGAAAGCGAACAAGACGTATTTCTTTGCCCACTATTTGAAAAAGCTGATGATATCGAACTTAAAGTAAACACCGATTTCTCTCCAATTTTTCCCAATCTCAAATCTATTCCTCTAACAATCGACTCTTCGCATACTAAATTGTTGGAGCAAATGATTGTGGCTTCCCAAACGGCTAAAGCCTATAATTTGAAAACCCTCAAATCTCAGTTGTTCTGGATAACTATATTGAAACACCAACATTAGAAATGGTCTTTAAAGAATTGGTTCCTAGTGTACGTGTAAAAAAACAAAAAGATAATTTCAGCCTTTCAGTTTTCGATTCTGAGCGAGAATTGTTTTATAACGACCCATTAATTTTAGTTGATGAGATTCCCATTTTCAATGTGAACGAATTAATGAAAATCTCGCCCGAACTAATTGAGAAAATTGAAGTTCACAAATCGCCTTTTATTTTGGGTGATCACACTATTAACGGAATTATTATGATACATACATTTACGGATAATTTTGGCGGCATGATTATGCCAAAATCCTCTACATTTTTTGTGTATCAAACATTGAACCCAAGCTATAAATTCAAAGCAAAAACATACAGCACAGTTGAGGAGCTTAAATCGCGAGCTGGCGATTTCAGGACTTTATTGCATTGGGAACCTTTTATTAAAAACAGCCTGGATTCAAAGTTCAAATTTTATACTTCCGATCAAACCGGCGACTACGAAGCATATATTTTTGGTACATATAAGGATGGTCAATCATTTCATTCAAAGCTGCTTAATCTGAAAGTAACGGATTAATTCGGCTCTAACCATTCTAGTATCTGTATTTCGAATTAAACGCCTATATTGATTACTTTTGCACAAATTTAAGAATTATGCAATACTTTTCCCTTATTGAAATCATTGGCTACCTCGGTTCAATTTTCATAGCTACTGCTATGACTTTCAGCTCTATTATTCGTTTGCGTTGGTTTAGCCTTGTTGGAACTATATTATTTACGACCTATGGTTTTACAATTGGTGCTTACCCAGTTGGTATAGTGAATGCTTTTATAATGATAACCAATATTGTTTTCCTATTCAGAGAATACACTAAAAAAGAACTGTTTAGAACTTTGGAAATTCGAAACGATAATAAATATTTTTTAGATTTTATTAAATTCCACAAAGAAGATATAGCCAAATTTTATCCTAAATTTTCAGTGCAAAATAGCGATGAAAATTTAAGCTTTTTAGTTTTGCGCAATATGCAAGTGGCTGGTGTTTTTGTTGGCAGAATGATTGAAGATTCAAAACTATACGTTGAGTTGGATTATGTAACTCCTGAATACCGCGACTACAAACTGGGGAAATATGTATACAGTCCAAACCAATTTATTTTCAAATCAAAAAACATTAAAACTTTAATCAGTGGAAGTTATAGCCAAAAGAACGATGCTTATCTAAAAAAACTTGGTTTTGAAGAAAAAATGGAGAAGGGAACTCCAGTTTTCTACAAACATTTCGAATAAGCTATACGCGCTTTTTTATACCTTTGATAGGCGGAAATAAACAATATTAATTGATAAAAAGCGAAGTTTCTTTATACAAATCAGCTCATTACACAAGCATTACGGAATATAAAATAAATGGAAATTCTATCGAACTATTCGCTTAAAAATCACAATACATTTGGTATAGATGTAGTTTGTAAAACCTTTGTAAGCCTGCAAAATCATCAAGAAGCAAGCGATTATGTTAAAAAGCAAATCGACAAAACATTACCCAACCTCTCAATTGGCGAAGGCAGCAATCTGCTATTTACTAAAGACTTTGAGGGCACGATTATTCAAATGCAAAACAAAGGGTTTGAACTGATTGATGAAAACAATAAATACGTTTGGGTAAAAGCAGCAGCTGGTGAAAAATGGGATGATTTTGTAGCCTGGAGCGTTGAAAAAAAGTATGCCGGAGCAGAAAACCTATCCAAAATACCCGGGACGGTTGGAGCGGCTCCCATTCAAAATATTGGAGCCTATGGCGTTGAACTTGCAGAGATATTTAATGGTTTGGAAGCCATTGAAATAAAAACAGGAGAACTTAGGCGTTTTTACTTAAAAGAGTTAAAATTTGGCTATCGCGATAGCATTTTCAAGCAAACGTTAAAAAATAAATACATCATTACTGCTGTCATACTAAAGTTGAATAAGTTCCCGTTTTTCAAAATTGATTATGGCAACATCAAGTCCGAATTGGAAACGATGGTTTATGAGAATTTAACCATAGGCGTAATCCGACAGGCAATAATCAATATCCGAAGCAGTAAATTACCAGAGCCAAGCGAATTGGGCAATGCAGGTAGTTTTTTTAAGAATCCTGTGGTTGATGATTTAAAACATTCAGATTTAAAAATAAATTTCCCCGAGATTGTGACTTACAGTCTAGGAAACGGTTCCTATAAACTTGCTGCGGGATGGATGATTGATTGGGCTGGATTTAAAGGATATTCAAAAGGCAATGTCGCAATTCATAAAAATCAGGCTTTAATCGTTGTAAATCTGGGAGGAGCAAGTGGCCAGGAAATTTTGGAATTCTCGGAAAGAATTCAAAGCAAAATTCTAGAGCTATTTGGTGTAAAACTGGAACGTGAAGTAAATGTTATTTAATTTGTTTACGAGATTAAAAACACTCTTATGAGCCACTAATGCACGAATAGTATTAATTCATATTTACTTTAATAATCATTCGTGAATTCGTGGCAATTTAATTATTTCTTTCAAAAGCATCCGATCCAATTTACCATTTACAGTTTTAGGCAAATCCGGAATAAATAAAATTTCTTTGGGCTGCTCAAATCGGGTAAGGAGGTTTTTTAGAATCGTATTGAATTCCTTAGCTTTTGCGCTGGAATACGAATCCCCTTCCATTACCAGAACTAATTTCTCCCCCAAAACATCATCCATTTTCGAGCTAAATGCAAAATCGTTTTCGATATAGGCTCCCAACTTTTGCTCCAAAATTTCAGGAGAAAATTTAATCCCTCCCGAATTAATCACAAAATCAACCCGTCCTAGAAACCTGA
>CAZTST010000171.1:8358-8736 GCA_964616585.1 uncultured Draconibacterium sp. | reverse complement strand
AAAGTTAAATCCTGACTTCCGCCAATAATTATTGGAATAATATTATTTTCGAGTAAAAATGCTGTAACAGTTGTTAGTGCGAAATAGGTGTCGTTTATATCATGGCCAATTCGGATATTTCCTAAATCAACTACTTCAGACGAATAGTTGCCCACAAAAAGGCTGTAAAAATAGTTTCGGATATTGTCCATTCCTTTTCCGCAACCTGCATTATTAACTGCATTTCGCTCTTCGCCAACACCTATTAAAGCAATTTTAGTCTGGATAAGATCAGGAAAAATGCCATCTTCATCAAAACGTTGAATTAAATTTCCATATCGTTTTGTTGCCTCAAATTGATGAAAAAGAAAATGTTCTGTATTTATTGGTTCAAAGTAT
>CAZTST010000171.1:0-8348 GCA_964616585.1 uncultured Draconibacterium sp. | reverse complement strand
AAATCTTAGTTAAAAAATAAAACATGGATTTATTTCTTTTTAGCAATTGTTTTAGCTACACTTTTTTTAATAGTGCTTTTAGCTGTAGTTTTTTTTGTTGCCTTTTTAGCCGGAGCTTTATTAGCTTTGTCGGTAGTTTTTTTACCACTACCTTTCTGACTTTCAATTAGTTTTAAAGCTTCTTCATAGCTTAGCTCTGATGCTTCGGTGGTTTTGGGTATTTTGTAATTTATCTTTTTGTACGAAATATATGGACCCCATCGCCCGTTAAGCACTTGAATTTCAAGATTTTCGTCATAAGTTTTTATAAAACGCTCTTGGTCTTTTTGGCGTTTAGCTTTTATTAGTTCTATACATCGATCTTCTCCAATATTTGCCGGGTCATCGGTTTTCTCCAAAGAAACGAATAAACCATTATGCTTTACATAAGGACCAAATCGGCCAATAGCAACGGTCATTTCCAAATCTTCATATATGCCAATTGAACGAGGAAAATCAAAAAGACGAATTGCCTCTTCAAAGCTAATGCTTTCAAGCGATTGCCCTTTTTTTAGGCTGGCAAAACGTGGCTTTTCTTCATCTTCGCTCTCACCAATTTGCGCCATTGCGCCAAAACGGCCAATTTTTACATACAAATTTTTACCCGATTTTGGTTCTACACCTAAAAGACGTTCGCCTTTTTCGCGTTCAGCATTTTCCATTGCATCTTCTACGCGTTTTTTAAATGGATGATAGAAATTGCTAATCATTTCATTCCATTTTTTTTCACCGGCGGCAATGGCATCAAATTCTATTTCTACTTTAGCTGTAAATTGAAAATCAATAATTTCTGTAAAGTTTGACACCAAAAATTTATTAACAAGACTTCCAATATCCGTAGGAAGAAGTTTCCCTTTATTATTGCCTGTATTTTCTGTTTCTATTCGCTCTTTTATTGCTCCTTTTTTTAAGCATACCAATTGATATTCACGCTTATAACCTTCGTCTTCGCCTTTTTCAACATACTGTCGTTTTTGGATAGTTGAAATAGTTGGAGCATAAGTTGATGGTCGTCCAATTCCTAATTCTTCAAGTCTTTTCACGAGACTGGCTTCAGTAAACCGTGCCGGTGGCTGAGTATATCGTTCAGTAGCAACCATCTCGAACAAATCAAGCGATTGGCCTTTTAGAACGATGGGCAGCATTCCCTTTGTTTCATTTGAATTACCATTTTCATCGTCAGAAGATTCCATGTAAACTTTCAGAAAACCATCGAATATTATAACTTCGCCTTTGGCTGATAAAATTTCTTTCTTTCCTGATATTTCAATATCAATATTTGTTTTTTCGATAATAGCATCGGCCATTTGACTGGCAATTGTTCTTTTCCAAATAAGGTCGTATAGATGTTGCTGAGCGCTATCGCCACTAATTTTGCTTCTAGTTAAATCTGTTGGTCGAATTGCTTCGTGAGCCTCTTGTGCGCCTTTACTTTTGGTTTTATATTGCCTGATATTGGAATATTCTTCACCAAAAGTATTGACTATCATTGCTTTGGCTTGACCAATTGCCTGTCCTGAAAGATTTACTGAATCGGTACGCATATAAGTTATCTTCCCCGATTCGTATAATTGCTGAGCAACAACCATTGTTTTACTTACCGAATAACCCATTTTCCTACTTGCTTCCTGTTGTAAAGTAGAAGTTGTAAAAGGAGCTGCCGGTGTTCGTTTTCCTGGTTTTTTTTCAATAGCTTTTACTATAAATTCAGCATTTAAGCAGTCTTTTAAAAAGGCAGTGGCATCTTCTTTAGTATCAAATCTTTTTGGAAGTTCTGCTTCGAGAAGCTCTTTTTTTAAATCATCTGTGTAAAATTTTGCTGTAAGGCGATATGATGAAGTAATAGTAAAATTCTTTATATCGTCCTCTTTTTCAACTATTAAGCGAACAGCAACTGATTGTACGCGACCTGCAGAAAGCGAAGGTTTTACTTTGCGCCACAAAACCGGCGAAACTTCAAAACCTACCAAACGATCTAATACTCTTCGTGCTTGCTGTGCATTAACCAAATTAATATCGATATCACGTGGATTTTCAACAGCATTTAAAATTGCCGATTTTGTAATTTCATGAAAAACAATACGACGTGTATTTTCTTTTTTTAGTCCAAGTTGATTATATAAATGCCATGCAATAGCTTCTCCTTCACGGTCTTCATCAGCTGCCAACCAAACAGTTTCGGCTAATTTGGCTTCTTTTTTAAGATCAGCAACTACTTTTTTCTTATCAGGGGATATTTCGTATGTAGGTTTAAAATCATTTTCAATATCAACACCAAAATCTTTTTTAGCTAAATCTGCAATATGACCAAAGCTTGATTTAACCAAAAAATCTTTCCCAAGAATCTTTTCAATTGTCTTTGCTTTTGCTGGGGACTCTACAATTACTAAATTTTTTGCCATTCTGAGCTTTCTGTATTTATACCTGACTTTTATGCAAAAAAGAGTATTGCGCGTTAAAAATCAAATTTTCGTGGTTTAATTTTTGGCAAAATAACACATAAAATTTCTATTAATCCAAATGTAGTATTGAATTTTATAAAACATTAAGGAGATAAGCGAACATAGAAAAACATTCAATAATCTAATAGATAGATGTTTATGAGCTTTTATTGTAATGCTTATAAATTATTGCATTAGTATAAATTTTTTTTAAAAATTTATAAAAGAGAGGTTTGAGTTTATTTTTGAGTACACCATTCGATCGATTCATCAAGATTGTTGAACAGTTTTATTTCCCACTCATTTACTTTCATAAAATCAATATAACGTAAAACCATTTCTTGAATATCCATGTTATTAGAAACAACAGCAAATTTTATATTCGGATTCCATATCGATGGAATTACATCGCGAGTAGATAAATGTTTTATATCCAATTCGGATATTTTAAGACTTTTTACTTTTAGAAAATCGGAGATAACAAAATTCAATAAATCATAGCGTAAATCACTTGTAATTAAATTGCCAGCATTAAATAAATCATTTATGTTTATATCTCCATTATATTTAATGAGAACACCGGTATCAACCCACTCTATTTTGTAGCTCATATTCCCCTCTAAAATGATTTTTGCATTATTTGTAAGTATAAATGCAATCTAAAAAGTATGGCAATTCAGAAAACTTGTCATTTCTTAAGTGCTTAATTATCTAACAATCAAATCAGTATCTGTATAAATATCTTCTTCATCATTAAGAAAATCAAATGCCCCTCCTTCTTGTGCAATTAATTGAAGTTCATCTGTTGTAATTTCGTCAGTAGGGTTTTCTAAAAAGGTTATTATTACTTTTTTAGGAGATTTATCTGAATTTTACCGAATAATCTCAACACTTTTCCGTCGTATATTCCCTGAACGCTTAGCATATTTATTAAATTTTTATTTTATACAAATTTAACCCAAATTATCAGTTTTTCAAAATGGTTGGAAAAAACATATGAATAACAAAGGAGATTAATTTAGTTTAATTTGTAAAAAAGCGGTTTATATCAAGTTTTATTTTTATCTCACCACAGGTTTTTGTTAAACAATTCGTAAATTGATGAATAGAGAAGTTTTTATGTAATTTTGCCCAAAAGCTTAAGTCCTGTCTAAAATTCTTTGTGTGAATTATTTTTTAGATGGAATGAATCAAAATAAATTGTTTCTGCGCTTAATAATACTATTATTGAAAATATGATTGAAATGATTGATAATCAAGAAAATAAAATCAATAAAAAACTGCATATAGAAACCTACGGCTGCCAAATGAATTTTTCCGACAGCGAAATTGTTGGTTCTATCATGGCAGAAGATGGATATGAAACTATTGATGGAGCTGAAAATGCAGATATCATTTTTATAAATACATGCTCAATTAGAGATAATGCCGAACAACGTATCAGAAAGCGTTTGAAAGAAATCAAAAGAATGAAAAAAAATAATCCAAATTTAAAGGTTGGAATTTTAGGTTGTATGGCAGAGCGACTTAAGCAACAGCTTTTGGATGAAGAAGATGTTGTTGATTTGATAGTCGGCCCTGATGCCTATCGCGATTTGCCAAATTTGATAAAAACCGTTGAAAGTGGTCGCAGAGCAATTAACGTAATCCTCTCAGAAGAAGAAACATATGAAGAAATAGAGCCGGTTCGTTTAGGAAGCAATAAAATATCGGCTTTTATTTCGATTATGCGTGGTTGTGAGAACTTTTGCACTTATTGTGTGGTTCCTTTTACACGTGGAAAAGAGCGTAGCCGAAATCCTGAAACCATACTTAATGAAGCTCGCGATTTACTCGCTAAAGGATATAAAGAAGTAACATTACTTGGTCAGAATGTAAATTCATACAATTGGGAAAGTGATGGTAATTCTGTTAGTTTTCCAGAATTGATTGCTCAAGTTGCAGCTGTTTCTCAACAACTTAGAATACGTTTTGCAACTTCGCATCCAAAAGATATTTCTGATGAACTGATAAAAACCATCGCCAAAACACCTAATATTTGCAATGCAATTCATTTGCCTTTTCAATCGGGAAGTAATGATGTTTTAAAACGAATGAGTCGGAAATATACTCGCGAATGGTATATGGACAGAATCAGAACTATTAAAAAGCATATTCCTGATTGTGGACTTTCTACTGATATTATTGCCGGTTTTTGTGGCGAAACAGAAGAAGATCATCAACAAACGCTTTCGCTTATGGAATGGGTTGGCTACGATTATGCTTTTATGTTTAAATATTCTGAAAGACCAAATACCATTGCTCAAAAGAAATTTGTCGATGATGTTTCTGAAGAAGAAAAAGGCCAACGCTTAACGGAAATTATTGATTTACAACAAATTCTATCGCTTCGTTCTAATAAACAAAATATTGGCAATACTTTTGAGGTTTTGGTTGAATCCAATTCCAAACGCTCTAATGCCGATTTAGCCGGAAGAAATAGTCAGAATAAAATGGTTGTCTTTCCTAAAAAAGATTTCAAAATTGGTGATTATGTAATGGTTAAAATTAAAGATTGTACAGCGGCAACGCTGATTGGAGAAGCTATTTAATATTTATTTTTTTGTTTCTTTATAAATTAGCATACGAACAGGGCAGGAGCAAAAATGCGAATATCCAAAAGAATACAAATATGTACACCCGATGACTTCTTTTGACTTTACAAACAACACTTGGTTGTTAACACAATAATCTACTTCGCATAAAACATCATCCGGATATTCCAGACAAACATGATTCCGCTGACAATTTGATGCTAATAATTTATAATCCATTAAATCATTTGTTTCGAGTTTGAAAATCATATTAATATGACCAAAGTTAATATCAAAAAAATGTTAATTTTTGTAAATTTATGTATTTTAAAATCAAAATCAAACGAAATTTCTAACTGTTTATCAAGCGCTATTGCTTTTTATTGTTATTTTCTTCACATTTGCTGTAAACTTTAATCTATGCCTCTAAACGAATGGCTTTTGGGAATTACAGTTGGGTTCCTTTTCATAGGTTTGCTAATTGCGGCTTTCGTTTCCTATAGAGAAAACGAATCGCGAGCTGCCAGATTTTTCCTTTTAATGTTACTCGATCCAATTACTGCTTATGCATTTATTTATTTCGATTACGCATATAAAGCAGAAATTATTTGGATTATATTGTTTCTTTATTGGGCAATCGCTTTTATTTTAATTCTGCCTTTTGGCAAAAAAAAGATTTATAAAAGTCCGATACCTATTCATCGAATTGATGAACGTGATATTATGTTTTCGCGTGCTGAACTTAAAGAAGGAGATAAGCATTTTGAAGATTATTATAAGCGCCGACCGGAAAAAAGACTATTGGATGACGAATTCCGAAAACGAGCAGGATTACTAAGCTCGCAAGCTATATTAGCACATCCTTTTGCATTTGCTTCGGCTGATGCCGGTTTTGAAACAATTGGAGCCTTAAAAAATCAAGTTGATGGTTCTGTTGCTGAAACAAAAACAAAAAGCAATACAGAAGACATTACGACTTATATTAAAAATTGGTCGAAAAAACTTGGGGCTGTTGAGTGTGGAATTACAAAACTTAAAGATTACCACATGTATTCAATTGGTGGCCGTGGTGAGCGTTACAATAAGGTTTATGAAAGAAAACATGAGTTTGCAATTGCATTTACCGTTGAAATGGATCATGAAATGATGCAGTCAGCACCAAAAGCTTCGGCTATAATGGAATCGGCTCAACAATATTTAGAGTCTGGAAGAATTGCTGTTCAGCTTGCACATTTTATTCGTAAATTAGGCTATGAAGCAAGAGCTCATATCGATGGAAATTACGAAGTTGTTTGTCCTTTAGTTGCTCGCGATTCTGGTTTAGGTGAAATTGGAAGAATGGGTTTATTGATGACTCCAAAATTAGGCCCACGTGTTCGTATTGCGGTGGTTACCACCAATTTACCTTTAATTACCGATGAAGTTCAAAACGATTATTCTGTTATAGATTTTTGTACAAAGTGTAAAAAATGCGCCGATGCTTGTCCAAGCCAGGCTATTTCTTTCACAAATCAAAAAGAGATTGATGGCGTTGAACGTTGGCAAATTAATCAGGAAGCCTGCTTTACTTATTGGACAAGTATTGGCACCGATTGTGGTCGCTGCATAAGCGTTTGCCCGTATTCGCATCCTGATAATTTTATGCATAATTTGGTAAGAGCAGGCATAAAAAACTCTTCAATTTTTAGAACAATTGCATTTGATTTAGACGATTTACTTTACAAAAGAAAGCCTCTTTCAAAACCATTGCCCGAGTGGATGAATGTGAAAAATAACTGAATTTGAAACATTTATAAAGCCTTAAAACGGAATGTAAAATTCAGTTTTCTTTAAAAATATACAAGTTATCGAGAATAAATTGTTATTTTTACTCACGTTTATAATGAATATTTATTATGCAAAAACGGCATTTAATTTTTAAGTTGACACTTATTTTAATTAGCTGTTGTACCATAGAGATTAACGCTCAATCTTTGTCAACAGGCTTTCCTTCAATAGAAGATTTCTACCGAAGGGAACAATTACTTGGGAATATAGACCAAAACTTTTCTTTTGTCTCATTTCCTCTTTTTCCTGTAGAAGCATTTAATGTTGATAATCCTTTTTTCCCGGAAAACGAGCTCTCAAACTCTGCAGCAAAAAATAACTTTAAAGGATTCAATTCAGAAAAAGAAAAATTTATTTTTAAATTCTTGCCTGTTTTATGGAAGCAACAATTTAATAGTCATCATCCTGAAGGAATAAACGATGGAGCGATGATTCCATCAAGAGGATATCAGACATTGGTTAGTACAGGTTTCTTCCTCAAATACAGATATTTAAGCATAAAAATTCAACCTGAATTTGTTCATGCAGCAAATTTAGTATATGATGGATTCCCCATAAATAGAGAAGATACTGAGTTAGCAGATGTATTATGGTATCTTTATTATGTTAATTTTTTGAACTCTATCGACCTTCCTGAGCGATTTGGGGAAAGTGCTTACAATAAAGTTTTCTTAGGACAAAGCAGTATAAGACTAACATTTAAGTCAATATCTCTTGGACTTTCGACTGAAAATTTATGGTGGGGACCAGGAATTACTAACTCTTTAATAATGACGAATTCAGCTCCCGGATTTGCACATTTAACTTTAAACACTGTAAAACCAATCAAGTCAATCATTGGCTCATTTGAAGGGCAGATTATTGCCGGTTACTTAAAAAGTTCCGGATACTTTCCGCCAGAACATGAAAGAAAATTTAATGATGGAGCTCCGTTTTTTATTCCGAAAACTGATGACGACCGCTATATAAACGGAATTATTTTAAGCTATCAACCTAAATGGATTCCCGGATTATTTATAGGATTGATTAGAAGCTTTCAACTTTATCGTAATGATATTAACAAAGCAATAGATTACTTACCCATTTTTAGTTCTTTCAGGGAAAATGAAACAAGCGGTGACACTGATTTTGAACAAAAGCTTGATCCGTATAGCTCTGTTTTTTTCCGCTATGTTTGGCCGGAATCAAATATTGAAATATATGGTGAATATGGCAGATCAGATTATTACAGAGATCTGCGAGATTTAGTAATTCAACTTGAACATTCAAATGCATATAATTTAGGATTTAGGAAATTAATACCTCTTAATAATCTCAAAAAGGAATATTTTCAGGTTCATTGTGAATTAACACAATTAGCAAAAAACCCTTCAACTATTTTACGTGAAGGAGAAGGTTGGGGCATAAGTAGCACAGTAAGAGATGGATATACTAATAATGGACAGTTATTAGGTGCAGGCATTGGATC
>CAZTST010000170.1:0-8749 GCA_964616585.1 uncultured Draconibacterium sp. | reverse complement strand
TATAAGTGCTTAAAATAATTCCAACTCTTGATTTAAAGCTATTTTACCACTGAGGCACTAAGACACAAAGTAAAAAAATGTTAACTTTATCTCTGTGTCTCAGTGCCTTAGTGGTTAAATTAAATTTACTTCACAACAATCTCATCAGCAAAAATCCAACTTTTATTTCCTGCTCCAACATGCCAATCGGGGCAAATACCTCTGTTTTTGGCAACTACTTTAATGTATTGTACATTCTGAGAGGGAATAATATTTATGTTGAATTTTTTAATAATTCCACCATATTTCTTTTCATTAACATCGTTTGGAATAATTCCAACTAAATCCCAATCCGAACCATTTGTTGAAGTATAGAAATCTACTTTTTCAGGCATAAAAATCCAGGAATATGCATCTTGTACGCAGCTTAATTCCAAATATTTAATTGTTTTAATTTCACCTAAATCGAGAACAGCTTCTAAATCAACTCCATAAAAACCTTGCCAGGTTCCTGTCTTAAAATTTTCATTTCCTCTTACCTGATCGATAAGTGCATAATCGCCGCCGGCAGCATAAAGTGGACTGTAAGGATTTGTAAGCGTGATGCTAATGTTTCCTTCTACTTTATAAAAAAAAGCTTCTATAATTTGGCTATAGCCAAATTTTGGGTGAAAAGCAAATGCTTTAAAATAAGTTGATTTATCAATAAAAAAATGATCAGCGTATTTAATAGATTCTTTTGACGGCTTTGAACTATCTATTGTATAATAAATTTCCGACTTTGATAATAAATTACTCATCTCTATCTTCATGCTATCGCGAAAAGTTAATGATTCAGCAATAATTGAAGGCGTTGGACAAATTCGATTTATATCAATTATTTGTTTAGGTCGATTTTCTTCTGATTTTCCCCATTCAAGATTTGCTTGTGAGCCCATCGAAAAGTTTAATTCTCCACCTTGCATTAAATCGCCATGCGAAATATAGGATTTCGTATAATCTTTTCCATCAAGCTTTGCTTCCTGAATAAAATAATTATTTTTTGAAATTCCTGAAGCTGAAATAATTAATTCATTTCCATTTTCTAAATGAAGAGTGGCCTTTTCAAAAGTTGGTGTGCCAAAAATATAGATATTTGAAGCAGGTGTAACAGGATAAAAACCTAAAGCACTCATCACATACCAGGCCGACATCTGACCACAATCTTCATTACCACTCAGTCCATCAGGTTTATCGTAATATAATTCCGTTTTTATTTGATGAATAATTTCCTGAGTTTTATATGGCTTGCCAATATAATTATACAAATAAGCCATATGATGACTAGGTTCATTTCCGTGTGCATATTGTCCGATTAATCCTGTAATATCTGATTGATGTCGACCAGATAATTCTTCGTTAGTGCTGAATAATTCATCTAATTTTTTATCAAAAGCTTCATCACCGCCTAAAAATTCAATTAAACGATTAATATCTTGAGGAACAAAAAGACTGTATTGCCAGGAATTTGCTTCGGTAAAATGAAAATTTACTTCGGTAGGCGAGAAAGGTTGTTGCCAGCCGCCATTAATTCGGGCACGCATAAAACCAACCGAAGGATCAAAAACATTTTGATAGTTTTGTGCTCTTTTTGTGAAATAAGTTTCATTAATTGCGTCATTTAAATACTTGGCTGTCTGAGCCATACACCAATCATCGTAAGCATATTCCAAAGTTCTTGAAACACTTTCGCTTTCTTCATCGGCTTTAACATAACCAAGATCCATATAATTTTTTAGACCGAACAAATCCATTTTTGCGCTTTTTTGCATGGCTTCAAAAGCTAAGTTTTTGTCAAAATCACCAATATCTTTTAAAATTGCATCAGCTATCACAGGAACAGAATGATAACCAATCATGCAATTTGTTTCGTTTGCAGCTAATTCCCAAACAGGAAGAAGTCCGCCTTGTTCATACATCAGTAACATGCTTTTAATCATATCGTTGGTGCGTTTCTGATCGATAATGCTTAATAATGGATGTTCAGTTCTAAAAGTATCCCAGAGTGAAAAAACAGTATATACGGTATGATTGGCATGATGAATCTTTTGATCGTGACCTCGATAATTTCCATCTATATCTGAAAAGATATTTGGAGCTAATAAGCTGTGATAGAGTGCAGTATAAAAAATACGTTTATCAACTTCATTCGAACCTTCAACTTTAATTTTATTTAACTCATTTTCCCATTTTTCCTCAGCCGATAGTTTTATTTTTTCGAAATTCCAATCCGGAATCTCAGTTTCTAAATTCTTGCGAGCTCCTTCAACACTAACAGCCGAAATTCCAATTTTAACCAATATTTCTTCATTTTCTTCAGTTTGAAAATCGACCCAAGCCTTTAAATCAATGGCATTTGCAGTTTTTATTTGGTGTATTAATTCTCCATGTTCAGCAATGCCATAAGAAAGAAAAGGCTTTGAAAATTTTGCTACAAAATAAATATGTTGATTAGCAGCCCAACCTTTGCTTTGGCGTTTGCCGCTAATAGTAGAATTGTCTTCGATAGTAATTTCTAAATCCAATATCTTTTCTGAAACTACAGATTCGGTTAAATCAATAATAATATGTGCGGAATCGCTTTTTGGAAATTTATAACTATGAAAACCAACGCGTTCAGTGGCTGTTAACGCTACATCAATATTATAATCATCGAGATGAACTTTATAAAAGCCGGGTGATGCAAATTCGCTATTTTTTGAAAAAGCAGATCGATATCCATCAATTGTTCGATTTGAATTACCGGGATTTGTTTTCAATCTTCCAATTGTCGGCATAAAACGAATATCGCCATAATCACCTACACCTGTGCCACTTAAATGAGTGTGACTAAACCCTAAAATTGTAGAATCGGAATAATGATAGCCTGAGCAACCATCCCAATCGTTAATTCTTGTATCCGGACTTAATTGAACCATTCCAAAAGGCAAAGTCGCACCCGGGTAAGTATGGCCGTGGCCGCCAGTTCCAATAAAAGGATTGACGTATTCAGTTAGTTTATCTTCTTTTTTTGTGCAAAATAATAGGCTGATAATTAATAAAATAATAGCTATTGGACGAAATAATTTTGACATAATTTTGAGTTTAGCACAACAAAGGTGATAAAAATTATTTATGGTTGACAGGAAACATTTTAAAAATTAATTTAGCTGTTTGGTTGGTTAGGTAAGGATTTTCTTTTGTTTCTCTGACCTTTGAGGTTTGTTTTTACCACTGAGACACTAAGTACACTTAGAAACACTTAGAAAAGATTAAAATTATAACTTAGTGAAACTTAGTGTTCTAAGTGCCTTAGTGGTTTGTATTTTACCACGGAGTCACGAAGACACTAAGGAATTTGCAAATCAACTTCCTAATTCATCCAAACTTCTAAGTATTATCTCAATAATCTCCTCAATCTCTTCAAAAGTAATAGTAAGAGGTGGAGCAATTCTAAAACTGTTTCGATTAAATAAAAACTGATCGACGATTAAGCGATTATCAAAAAGTTTTGTCATAGCCTGAGTTGCTGTTTCTTCATTTATTAACTCAACCGCTAACATCAAACCTATTTGTCTGATTTCTTTTACTTTAGGATGATTTATAATCGCCTCTTTAAATCGCTTTCCTTTTTCATTTGCTTGTTCGATAAGGTCAGATTCGGTTAAAATCTCCAAACTTGCAAGTGCTGCTGCTGCACTTACAGGATGTCCTCCAAAAGTTGTAATATGACCTAAAGCAGGTTGATATTGTAAAAGATTCATTTTTTCTTTGGAAGAAATAAAAGCTCCGATTGGCATTCCTCCACCCATTCCTTTTGCAAGGCACAGAATATCAGGAACAAAATCGTAATTTTCGAAACTAAATAGTTTTCCAGTTCGGCCAAATCCCATTTGAATATCGTCTAAGATAAGTTCACAACCAACTTCAGTACAGCGTTTTCTAAGAGTTTTTAAAAATCCTTCTTCTGGTAAAATAATGCCAGCCTCAGCTTGAATGGCTTCTACAAAAACAGCGGCAGTTTTTTTGCTTATCTTCTCTAAATCTTCAAAATTATTAAACTCCAAAAAGCGAATATCGGGTAGAAGTGGACGAAAAGCATATTTCATTTCTTCGTTGCCTAAAATGCTTAATGCGCCAAGAGTGCCGCCATGATAGGCGTTTTTAAATGCGATTATTTCGCTTCTACTTGTGCTTCTTTTGGCTAATTTCATTGCACCTTCAATGGCTTCGCTGCCGGAATTTACAAGAAAAACGGCATCCAAATTCTCAGGAAGATTTTCAGCCAATTTTCCGGCAAGCTGAACTTGCGGTGATTGTATAAATTCGCCATAAACCATTAAATGCATATATTTATCAACCTGTTCTTTAATTGCTTCCACAATTCTTGGATGCCGATGTCCAAGATTGCTGACTGAAACTCCTGAAACTAAATCGATATACTTTTCGCCTTTTTCGGTGAATAAATAAATTCCTTCTGCTTTAACAATTTCTAAAGCTTCAGGAACATTTACCGGAACAGCAAGATGTTGGTAGTATAATTGGCGGTTTGTAAGATGCATAAAAGATTTTTTGCAAAAGTAAGAATAATGAAAATTTAAAAGCCACGAATACACGAATGAAAACTCAAAAATTATTATTCGTGTATTTGAGGCATAAAAATATTGAACAGCTAATTATTTAGAAACTAAAAATACATATCTCTCTCGCCTTTTTTAATTCTTTCGATTCTTGATTTGAGCTCATCGGTTTTTGGAATTTAGCTAAATCCGTTAAATTCTTCTCAATCACTTTCCAGCCTTTTTCTGCTGTGGAAGGTTTAGCATAATCCATAATATATTCTGCCAGAGTAAGAATCGCATTAGCAGAACAAAAGCGTTTGATAAATCCCGGAACTGAAAATTCCATAAAATGCTCGCCGGTTCTACCTAATCGGTAGCAAGCAGTGCAAAAACTTGGTAAGTAATTTTCATCGAGTAATTCATCGATAACTTCATTTAAAGAACGGTCGTCATTAATCTTAAACTGCTCGCGATTTAGATTTTGTTTGATTCCATTTTCTTTATTTGTGTATTCTCCCAATTCGATTTTAGTTCCTGCATCTATCTGAGAAACACCATATTGCAATACTTCTTTACGAATAACCTCAGGTTCGCGAGCTGTTAGAATCATTCCTGTATAAGGAACTGCCAAACGTAATATGGCAACAATTTTAGTAAAATCCTCATCAGAAACTTTATATTTTGGGTCTTGCTTAAAAGTGGAAGCATCTTGCAGACGTGGAAAAGAAATGGTGTGTGGACCAACATTATAACAAGCTTCCAAATGATTAACATGACGAACTAAACCCAAAACCTCAAAACGCCAATCGTGCAATCCAAATAATGCTCCAATGCCAACATCATCAATTCCTGCTTCCATAGCGCGGTCGAGAGAAGTTAAGCGATTTTCATAATCTTTTTTCGCCCCACCCTTATGATATTTTTTATATGCTTCAGGATGATAAGTTTCTTGAAAAACCTGATAAGTGCCTATTCCTGATTCTTTTACAGTTCTGAAACCCTCAATCGAAAGTGGTGCTGCATTTATATTGACTCGTCGAATTTCTCCATTTCCTTTTTTTACACCATAAACGGTTTTTACAGTTTGAGCAATATATTCGGGTGAATAGTCCGGATGTTCTCCATAAACAAGAATCAATCGTTTTTGGCCATTATCTTCTAAAGCCTCAACTTCTTTTATTAGTTCATTTTCGCTTAAAGTTTTTCTGATGGCTTCTTTATTAGAAGACCGAAAACCACAATATTCGCAATTATTTAAGCACTTATTTCCTACATATAGTGGAGCAAATAATACAATTCGGTTACCATAAATAGTTTCCTTTAGTTTTCTTGCGCCTTCTTTTATAAGAGTATTGGATTCTGCATCTTCAGCTTTAATGAGTATTGCTGTTTCATGTAGCGACAATCTGTTTTTATCTAAAGCTTTCTGAATGATTTGTTTAACTTTTTCAGGAGTAGAAATAGTATTTTCAAGTAAGGAATTTATTTCTTGCGTGTCGATAAAAGCTGCCATACTTTTATCTGGAATTTGATAGTTTTCAGGAGTAAATTTCATTTTAATTGTAAAAATTATCTATTGTTAATCAATTCACAAAGATACTACTATTTTTAATACAGCGTAATTTTGGATGTATTATTCATAATTATTTATTGCTAACTTTAAATAATTATTTGAAATACTAATATTGAGTCCAATCCGGAAAGTCGATAGATTATCCCAAAGGGATAAAATTTGAAGTGTGCTGGGCATGTTCTAACACTAAAGGGTGCGAGTCCCGAGAGAGCTGCAATGACCGGAATCTCAAAGCCGAAAGCAAGGGTGTCTACCGTGAGGCAGAATCTGAAGGAAGCTGAAGGCATGCAATTGTTATGACGAACAGAAACCTGATATAAGGCTTGTTCTGCGGGGTAACTGAGCTTTGAATCAGGAAGCCCGATAGTCATTCGGAAAGCAGAAGGAGTAAATCAGGCGTGACAATTGGAAAGTGATAGAACTTACCCCGGGAGGTCTCCAGAACTTCTTCTGAAAAGAAGATAAGCTGTCAGGCAACTGATAACGAATGTTATGGAGAAGTCAGCAGCGAGCATAGTACTGCTACCGTAACAGCAGGAAGGCTCAAATCTATTAAAAAAAGGAACGCTACAAAGATGCGTAAAAACAGAGAGCAACAGAAAATAGGTAAGGTCTTACAATTAGACTTGTTCAAAGACCTTTTTAAACCTGTGGTTTACCTCAAAGGCAGAACCTGTAAAGGCAATCCATCAGGAGTTGAACTGTTATCGCAATTGGAGAAACAGCGAACCTTGACAGTGAACTTGTTGGAAACCGTAGTAGATTACGGAAACCTAATTAAATCATACCAACGAGTGAGGCAAAACAAAGGCAGCAGAGGTGTTGATCCAATGGAAGTGGACGAACTTGGTAAATGGCTTGAAAAGAACCTGAACGTACTTTGTACTATGGTTCTCGAAGAGCGATATCAAGTGAACGCAGTTCGCAAGGTAATGATACAGAAAACAGGAGGAGGCGAACGAATGTTAGGCATTCCGACTGTAAAAGACCGTATGTTGCAACAGGCAATCCACCAAGTTGTAAACCGCTATTATAGAAAAATTCTTTGACAAAGTAAATCACGACAGGTTGATGCAACGATTAAGTAAAGGTATAGGAGACAAAAGGCTTTTAAGGCTAATAAAATCCTACCTTAAAGCTGGTATGACAGATGGTTTAATGGAGCAGCGAACAGCTGGAACACCACAAGGAAGTCCACTATCTCCACTACTATCCAACATCGTTTTAGATGAGTTGGACAAGTTCTTTGAGAAGCATTGGCTAAAGCCTCTACGTAAGTATAGCCACTAAATGGAAGAGTGCAAACCAATACCGGGCATTGTTTTTCTTCGCCGCTATCCTTGTCCACATAAGAAAGTTTTTTGCCGGCGAAGTCAACTTGCATTCTTTCTGCTGCAACGTGCTCCAAATGCATAGTTACAGCGTTATTATTCTTGATTCTGAATTGCTTTAACCGATCACAAAACTGAGAGTATCCATAACCATCAGGGTCTTGTTGCAGGTATTCTTGCCAAAGCAATTGACGGGTATCGCCTACACGTTTAAGCTCTAACAAGAAATAATCAATCAACGAATCAAATTGCTCTTGACGGGATGTTTTGACGGATTTGGAAAGTTCTCCGTAAATAAGAAAGGAAAGCTCAATGTCGGATAGTGCTAATATTTGAGAATACGCTAAGCCCGATGTTTAAAACTTGTTCTGATAATGACGCAACGTATTGCGACTCAATTTCAATTGTGAGGAAATGGAGCGCCTTGAGCGACCTTCTTCCAGTAGTTGTAGTGCTTTTTTTATTTGTAGCATGCTTATTTGTTTATTAGCCATCGTATCTTGAGTTTTTCACCGAAGATACGAGAGCTTAGTTTGCTACAAATCCATCGAAATAGTATTTTAACAAGTGGATCAGTATGTACCGGAATAATCACCAACAATGACAACATTTTGTACTGGGATTGGAAATGGTCGCTTTGGACATCCAGAACAAGATAGAGCAATTTCATTAAGAGAAGCTGCTATTTTACAAAGTTCTCCTGAAAATTACAAATTTGCCGATAGCGTAGAAGAACTTAAGTTTGCAAAAGCATCAAAACATATTGGCAATGCTGTGCCGCCAAAACTTGGTGAAATAATAGGGAAAAGTATTATTCAACACTTAAAAGAAAATA
Source organism: uncultured Draconibacterium sp. (assembly GCA_964616585.1). Classification (GTDB taxonomy): domain Bacteria; phylum Bacteroidota; class Bacteroidia; order Bacteroidales; family UBA12170; genus UBA12170. The sequence continues at coordinate 451 of CAZTST010000170.1, read as the reverse complement.
ACTATGGTAAAAAGCAGATTTACTGAAGAAGAGCTTGAGGCAATACTAAATCAAGTAAAAGAAAAGTCTACATTATACGACTACAGAACAAAGGATTACCCATTTGAAGTAATATGCACAAAATATGGTGACGAAGACAACTTAAATGCCACTTTGTATGTTCCAAAATATCAAAGAGAATTTATTTGGAAACCCGACAGACAATCTAAGTTTATTGAATCTGTTCTTCTTGGAGTTCCACTCACACCTTTTCTAGTATCAGAAGATGAAAATAGTAGACTTGAAATTATTGATGGTTCGCAAAGAATAAGAACGCTAATTGCTTTTTATGAGGATAAACTTCGGTTGAGAAAATTAGAAAAATTGACGGAGATAAATAAAGCCAAGTTTAAAGATTGAGTCCACTCCGAAAAGTCAGAAAGTCAATAAATAGTCCTGAAAGGACTGAATC
>CAZTST010000169.1:0-8807 GCA_964616585.1 uncultured Draconibacterium sp. | reverse complement strand
GCCAAAAATAGAGTTTATGGTGTAAATCGATAAAAAGAGCACCTAGACCAAGCACCAATAAAAACGGAACCAACATAGGTGCAATTTTTACTGCAGTAGGATATAAGTTTTCTTTTTTACGTATAACATATAATGCGGAGAAAAATAGAATTCCCGCTGAAAGGCCTCCAACAAATAAATAGAATGCAATTTCCCAACCCCAAGCGTTTAATACCGGGTCGATGTGCGGGTTCATTCTTCCGCTTATGATTAATTCTTCTTTCATAGTTTCGAATTTTTACCCATTATTTAGTTAAGTAATAAATATTTGGACCGGTTCCTGCTTCAGGAGCAAGAACTTTTGATTTTCGACTGTTCACCAATTTTGAAATTTCTGAATTTGGATTATCCATATCGCCGAATGTCATACATGTTGTAGGACAAACAGAAACACATGCTGGATCTTGTCCGTTTTGAACTCGATGGATACAGAAAGTACACTTGTCAGCGTAACCTTCAGGATGTGTGAAACGAGCATCATAAGGACAAGACTCAATGCAAGCTGCACATCCAATACATTCATCAGGAGTTACTAAAACAATTCCACCTTCGGCATAATGACTGGCACCGGTGGGACAAGCTCTTACGCAAGGTGAATTATCGCAATGGTTACAACGTTCTGAACGTAATTCTATCGCTAAATTTGGATAAGTTCCTTCTACAACTTCAACTACCCAATCGCGGGCATAACCCACAGGAACATTATTTTCAACTTGGCAAGCAACAACACAGTCGCTACATCCGACACATAAATTGGTGTCTATGGCCATTGCATATCTCATGCTTTACCTCCTTCTACTAGTTTAGTGCTGTCGGCTTTAATATTTTTATTTATACGTTCGGGCTCTTCGGTATGAAAAGTGACAAAGTTACCACGCATTCCGGTTCCTCCCATAACAGGATCGAGCATTACATTGGTAATCAATTGAGTATCACTGACTCCTCTACCGTAGGCTCTGCTAAGTTGTTTTCTTGTGTGACCAAATCCGTGTACCATATATACAGAATCAAATCGGATGCGCTCTGTTACTCGAATTTTTATGGAGAAGTCTGATACAATACCATCTTGATTTTCAAGCCAAACCTCTTGTCCGTTTTTCAAAGACCATTCTTTTGCAACTTTAGGATTCACCCAAACTACATTTTCTTCCATTAAATCGAAGAGTTGAGGGTTGTTTGCTGTACGGCTAAAGGTATGCATTGGTGCTCTGCCGTAATTCAATCTGTAAAATCCAGGAGCAGGTTCAGGATGTGCAGTATATTTAGGCATTGGATCAAATCCTTCTGCTTCTAAGGCAGTAGAGTAGAGTTCAATTTTTCCAGTATTGGTATTGAATTCATAATCTTCACCGTTAAGGAAATATAAATCAGGATATTCTCTATCAAGCTTCTTAACGCCAATTTTTTGCATTTCTTCTAACGAAGAACCTACTGTTTTCAACTGCCAATCAAGCATTTCTTCGATATTCTCATATCCGAAATATTCTTCTAGGCCTAATCGCTTACCAAGTTCCTTAGCAATCCACCAATCTGGTTTTGAATCATATAAAGGCTTATGTGCCGGCATCCTCAATGCCAATGTAGGAATTCGGTGAGCCGAAGTACGGACTTCGTCGTAACGCTCAAGATAAGTACATTCAGGTAGAATAATATCAGCATAACCTGTAATTTCCATTGGCATGGTATCTATAACTACCAATAAATCAAGTGCCTCTATTGCTTTTAGCGTATTGGCTTGGTCTGGCAATGTTTCGATTAAATTTGTTCCATTAACAATCCATCCCTTTATGTCACAATCTCGTGAAAGAGAAGGAACAGTTGCATCGCAAATTCCATTTGCTAAAGCCAAATCGGCTAAATTAAATTTACCGGGGAAAGCATCATGCCAGTCGCGTTTTGGTGTTGGGTATTTTGGCGAAGGAAATTTAGGTAAGTGCATACCTTCTGGGTTATAAAAACCACCACGGCGTCCCCAAGATCCTAATAAAGCATTCAAAATGGCAACAGCCCTTAATCGTTGAGTATCATCACCATACCAAGTAACATGGCGGCCAGGATGTATGATTACACTTGGAGCTGCATTTCGCATTTCGCGAGCTGTTTCTCTAATTACATGTGGCTCAATTGTCGTAATACCATGCGCCCACTCAGGTGTGTAATTTTTAACGTGAGCTTTTAGCTCATCAAAACCATGAGCATATTTTTCTATATATGCTTTATCGTAATAATCGTTATAAATAATTTCATGAATCCAAGCCAATAGCAGAGCTAGGTCGGTAGCTGGTTTAATTGGCAACCAAAATTTTGACTTGCTGGCAGCTGTAGAAAAGCGAGGATCGACAGTAATAATAGTCGCATCATTTCTAATCATATCCGACATTTCTTGCACTTGTCCGTTATGCATATTTTCGCCAATATGACTTCCAATAAGAACCAAACAACGGCTATCTCTAATATCTGTAGGCTCAGGAGAGCCAATTCCAGCACCAAAAGTTGCAATGAACCCTACTTCGCGAGGACCACGACACTGTGCATAAGAAGGTGCAGCAACATTTGTTGAGCCGAAAGCGTTAAGCATATGACCTAAAAATTTTCCTCCGGAACCGTGTGTAAATAAAGCTGTACATTCCGGGCCATGCTCCTCCTTAATTTTATTCATCTTTTCAGCGATAAAATCAAAAGCTTTGTCCCAACTTACATCTTTAAAAACTTGCTTGCCATTAACCGTAGTTCTAAGTTTTGGATTTTTTAGACGGTCTTCGTCTTTGTACATACCAACACCCGCCGTTCCTCTAGGACAAAGGCGGCCATTACAATGTGGGTCGTCATTATTTCCGATAATGGATTTAATTTCTCCTTTTTCATCGGTATTTACCCAGGCTGCGCATTGCCAAAAGCAAATCTCGCAATAGGTAGGAAATTGTTTATTTCCATTCGATTTGGTTTCAACATCAGTTTCTGATTGTCCAAAAATATTTTTAACTGGGAGTGAGCTAAGTAATCCACCAGCTGCCACTAGACTACCTGCCCCAATTGTTGAAACTTTAATAAACTCTCTTCTCGTTTTCATGAACGGAATATTTTAAACTTGAAAATATTGAAATGTTCTACATATTGATTTATGTCATGCAAAAGTATAAATTTTGAATATATCTATGTAAATGAATAGATATGTTTATATAATGCGTAAAGCAATGTATATCAATAAGATAAATTCAATATTAAAATAATTAGAATGATGAAGACCCTTATAACATATTGATAATATGTGTTATATATATATTATTTAGATAAGTTATAAATTAAGCTTTTTGAGTAATTTGAAAATAGTATAAATAAAAAAGCACTCCTAGTGACTAGGAATGCTTTTTTAACATGAATTTAAGTAAAATTAATTTACTGTTTTGGTCCAGATTCCAAATATAACCCCGGCAATGCTAAATCCAACCATAGAAAACCCACCGGTAATCCAAGCAAGTCCATAAGGCATTTGAGCAAAAAGGTTGTTTGTAAGTGAACTTAAGAAAATAAAAGAAACAGCAATAAGAAAACCTGTGAATAAGCCTCTTAATGGAGTTCTAATTTCGATTTTAATGAAAAGCCAAGCAAGCATATACATAGCAGCTAGGCTTGAAATAATGTTTGTTATCCAAACACCAAAGCCAGCTTGAATGGTTAAGTCAAGATTAACCATTTGCACCCATTTTTCACCAAAAAATGGGCCATACCATAAGAACCCCAATATAAATTGTAGTATAATAGCCAGCCAGACAGCATAGTGATTTAATTGTAATTTTTCCATAGTAAGTGAGCATAGTTAGTAATACAAGTTAGTTTTAGTAGTAGTACAAATATACGCATTTATTTTTTCTATATCAAGAAAAAACTCAAATAATTCAGAATTTAATTCAAATTGCCTAATAATTTAGTGTGCTGAAAATCAACAAAACAAAAAAATCTATTGTTAGTTTTCTTTCTTGTCTCCCTGTTGATTCTGTTTTTTAAATATAGAATACCATTGTATATTCATGGCTATAAGGTTAGAAAGTGTGTTAAGTGGTTGTTTAAAGAATTGTTTAACCGGTGGAAGGGATTTAATAATAATTGGAAGAGAATTAAAAGCTAGAGAAAGGGAAGCATGAAGCGAGCCCAAATGGTGAGCATATAAAAATTTTTTAATTCTTGGATTTCTTAGCTCTATGCTTATTGCTGTGAATATTACAACTATAAATAAAGCACGAAAACTCATTTCCAATCCAAAATAGAGTCCTTGAGGATTAAAATTTTTACTTACTTCATTATCATTTGAATAAAAGAGTCCTGATAAAAGAACAATAATTATAAGTTGACCCCAAAAAATCGGTTTTTTTAATCTGCGGAAAATTGCAGTATAGCGCCAATATGAATAGCTTGAAAATAATATAAGAAAAGGTAGCCCTAAAATGAAAATATTTTTATTAATCAGAAATAATCCTAGAGGAATAATCAGAATATTTAAGCTGAGTAAATATAAATTAAACTTTTGATTTCCGCTTAAAGGGAAGAGTTCTTCATTGGAAAAATCTACTTCCAAAGAAGATGTATCAGGTAAAAAGGCAATTACTTTTTTCCCGATATAAACACCAAGAATACCAGCTAAAGCTCCAAATAACAGATAAACAAATAAAATCAAAACTATGAATTCTAAAGGGCTAAGAATATCTATTTTAAAAATCTTTTGAAAATAGATATAGATGTTTTTGTAAATTACCACTATATTCCATCCATATAAAATAATGATACTGAATATTTTATGTAATAACGCACTAGATAGAGCTATAGAAGATGCTAAAATGACGCCAATTATTCCACGGCTAAAAACTATAAGAAACAATTCTAAAAGAGCAGCTTCCATTAGAATTCCAATCATCGGACCTAAAATTACAGAGCTGGGAGATACAGATTTCATTAATGCAGTAATAATTCCTGCCCGAATAATAATTCCACTTTCTTTCCATACCTGATTAAAAGCAACCAATAATAATATCCCCTGAGCTGCTAAAATTGTTCCTGCAAAAGGAATGCGCAGATTGTGCAAAAAACTACCCAAAACTATTTCAATTGAAGCCCATAAACCGCCAATAACTGCCGCTTTTAACCATTTGTCAGACAGGATATTAGTATTCATTATTTTGATTTTAATCAAGTTTAAAAAATACTGCTAATTTTTTTTCGCAAAGAAGAGATAAAATGTCATTGTTTCATTCTACATCCAAATGCAAAGGAATTGATAATTCAAATCTATTCCAAAAGATATTTAAAAAATCAAATTTTAATCGTGTTTAAACTATACCAAAATGCGTTTTAAAATACGTTTTCCATCTTATCAATTAATTTTATAAATTTGAACTTAAATTATGTTTGTTTGATGAAAGATGAAATTAAAGTATTAGCTAAAAAATATTTGAATGAAATTATTAGAATTAGACGAGAATTTCATCAATATCCCGAATTGGCTTTTGAAGAGATTGAAACTGCTCGAAGAATAGCAAATTTTCTTGATGTTCATCAAATAAAATATACCGAAAAGGTTGCTAAAACTGGTATTGTAGGTATAATTGAAGGAATCAATCCTCAAAAAAAAGTAATTGCTTTACGCGCCGATATGGACGCATTACCTATTACTGAGGCCAATAATATTCATTATAAATCGCTAAATCATGGTAAAATGCATGCTTGCGGCCACGATGTTCATATTGCGTCCTTACTTGGTACTTTGGCTATATTAAATCAATTAAAAAATAAATTTGAAGGTACTGTAAAATTTATTTTTCAGCCTTCGGAAGAACAATATCCCGGTGGTGCCAGTGTAATGATAGCTGAAGGAGTATTGGAAAACCCAGCTCCGGAATGTATATTCGGTCAGCATGTTTATCCCGAACTTAATAGTGGTCAGGTTGGTTTTAGGTCGGGAAAGTATATGGCTTCAACCGATGAAGTTTTCATTACCGTAAAAGGAAAAGGCGGTCATGCAGCTCTGCCTCATACTGTTATTGATCCTATTCTTATTGCTTCTCATATAATTATTGCACTTCAACAAATTGTTAGCAGGCATGCTATTCCAACAATTCCCACTGTAATTTCTTTTGGTAAATTCATTGGTAATGGCAAAACAAACGTTATACCTGATGATGTTCATTTAGAAGGAATTATTAGAACGTTTGATGAAAACTGGCGTAATGAAATAAAGAAAAAAATTAAAGAAATGTCAATTTCTATTGCACAGGGAATGGGCGGAGATTGTGATGTTAGAATTGAAAAAGGTTATCCTTTTGTGTATAATAATCCGGCATTAGCTGCAAAAACAAAAGAAGCAGCTGTTTCTTTTTTAGGTAAAGAATTTGTTTTTGATTTAGATATGCGCATGACTGCTGAAGATTTTGCTTTTTACACTCAAAAAATACCTGGTAGTTTTTATCGTTTAGGTATTACATCACCTTCTGCAAAGGAAATAATGAACCTGCATTCCTCAACTTTTAATATAGATGAGAGCAGTCTTGAAACCGGAATGGGACTAATGGCATGGTTGGCATTAGTCGAACTTAATGCGTAAAAATTGGCAAAAAAAATAGCATTTGATATAATAATTTTGCTCTGCAAAAATACAACCAAGGATAATAATAAAACTTTCCTTACTTTTGTTCAATAACTCTTCTTTAAAATGATGGAAAAAATACCACTAATATTAATTGTAGATGATTCGCTTAATAATCAAAGAATTATTGGTTCAATCTTGTCAAACGAAAATTACCAGCTTGTGTATGTATCAAGCGGTAAAGAAGCTCTTAGTTTTATTGATAAGCAATTCCCAGATTTAATTCTACTTGATATTATGATGCCGGTAATGGATGGATTTGAGGTGAAAGCCAATTTAAATGAAGATGCTTTAAAAAAAGAGATTCCGGTAGTTTTTATTACTGCCTTGGAAGAACCGGAAAATAAAGCAAAAGGGTTTCAATTAGGAGGCCGCGACTATATAGTTAAACCTATAAATAAACTAGAAGTTTTAGCTCGTGTTCGATCTCAATTACTTATTCAGGATCAGAATGCTAAGCTTATAGCCGCCAATCGTGAATTACAAAAAGCTAATGATACTAGAGAGAAAATATTTTCGATAATTTCTCACGATCTTAGAACCTCAGTTGGAAACATTAGAAATGTTTTTCGTTTTATGTTAGATGGAATGGTTGACCCAGTTGCAGATCGAGATATCATTTTCGATGCAGAAATTACTTCTCGACATACATTTAATTTGCTAGAAAATCTATTATACTGGGCAAAATCGCAGCAAGGCAACATTAAAATTCTACAGGAAGTTGTTGATGTTGAAGATGCTGTATCTGATGTATTCGACCAGGAGATGGGATCTGCAATAAATAAATCAATTGAACTATCTAAGAATATTGAAAAGGATTTACAGCTTTATGCTGACAGGGTGAGTTTGAATATTATTCTACGTAATTTGATAATGAATGCCATTAAATTTACTCCGGAAAATGGTAAAGTAGAAGTAATTGCCAAAGAAATTAGCGATGGTATTACTCTTACGGTTAAAGATAATGGTATTGGCATGAGCTCAGATGATATTTCAAAAATTTTGCAAAAAACCGAAGCCTTCACCACAAAAGGTACCAATCAGGAAAAGGGTACAGGATTAGGTTTAGTCTTAACTATCGAATTTTTGGAAATGAATAAAGGTAGAATCGAGATAAAAAGTGAAATAGACAAAGGAAGTGAATTCACAATATTTCTTCCAAATGGTAAGGCCTATATTGATTCTGAAAATATTTAATTCTAAGATTTTCATTAATATGAATTTAAGCTTTCGTTACATTGTTTTATTTCTTTTTCTATTTATTTGCTTCAATAGCTCGGTTGCAAATAAACCTCAAAAAGAAAAACAATACAAACAGCTTATTCTATCCGATTCATTAGTAAAAGCTCAATTAAAAATAGCTGATTCTCTGAGTGTTATTGATGGTATTAAGGCTGATAGTATTTTAACTTCCTTGCTCAAAAATAAAATTCCAAATAATGCTTTGTGGGAGGAAGCAGTGAATTTGAAATCTGTTACTTTAAGTTGGCTTAGTCTGCATTATGAAGTTATTGATTTTTTAGATTCAATTATAAATAGTGGGAATCATAACCCTAGATTTTATTTAATGATGGCAGTGGAATACAGATTCTTATCTGTGTATTCCAATGCAATTTCATATGCTCAGAAAGCCATTTTAATTTATAAGAGAAATAGTGATTTTAAAGGAGTTGCTGAGATAAACAATAATTTAATTGATATTTATGGCGAAATTCGAATGTATAAAGAAGCTAAGAGACTTTTTACTGATAATGTAAAGCTTTGTTCTAAGATAAATGACATTGATGGATTAGTCAAGACTTATTTAAGGTATGGTGAAAGTTTAGTTTTTGAAAACCCTAAATTATCTGCTGAACTCATCCAGAGAGGAATGCAAATTGCTGACCAAGACGGTAGTAATTTGTCCGGCGAAGCTTATAATTTACTTATTCGTTTTTACATAAATACTAATCAATTAGATTTAGCAAAAATAGAAATTAGAAAGTATTTTATAAAATGTAAATCTGCTAATTATCAGCGTGATAGCAATGTATTAACATTAATGGCTCATATTTTTTCGCTTGAAGACAATATAGATTCTACCATTTATTTCAATAAAAAAGCTCTTGAAATAAGGATTGAAGGCAGTAACAAT
>CAZTST010000168.1:0-8985 GCA_964616585.1 uncultured Draconibacterium sp. | reverse complement strand
CTGTTTTTTTCATCTTTTACACTTTAGAAGTGTAAACCTATTTTAGGACGAGACACTTTAAAAGATTTAGTTTTTTGTGTCGGCAAAGTCAGCGGTGGCAGACAGACAAGCTCTTTTGCAATTTTTGGTCTGTGCGTTGGCTTGTGCGAATTGTAAATGTGCTTACGCCTGTGGACTGAAATCAATCATAATTTAGATTGTTTTCTTAAACCAGTTACTGCTGTTTCAATGTCCTGTTTTGCTTTATCGTTGCTCCATTCTTTCCAAAATTTTATAGTTGCACTTTCAGGTTTAATTGTTGGTTCGGTAATTATAACTCTTGTCGGAAGTAGCGATGCATCGCCAACAATTAATGCTTCACCGATGTCAAGGATTGGTAATACTTCTGTAAGTCCAGCTAAGTTGTCGGGAAGCAGTCGTTTAATTACTGCTTGGTCTTCTCCGTTTGAAAGCCGCAATGAAATAAAGTTGTTGCATTGACTCAAAACCGTTCTGTTTACTTCTGATGGTCTTTGACTGATTACTGTTAGGCTTACTCCGTATTTCCTTCCTTCCTTTGCTATTCGTTCAAAACTCTTTAGTCCGAGTTCAGAAGCTGCGTCTTGGTTTGTTCTCTCTGGAATGTACAAATGTGCTTCATCGCAAAATAACCCAAGAGGATGTTGTTTTTCTTTTGGTGTCCATTGTTGGACTGAGAAAACAATTCTTGCGACTAAGCCTATTACAAGTGGAAGAACATCAGAAGGAACTTCTGAAAAGTCAATGATTTTAATTCCTGCCTTTTTGGTATTGAGAATTGAACCTTGCATCAAGCGGCTACACAACTCATTCATCCAATTTAATTGAAGTTCGTCATCAGAAATCTGAAAAAGGAAACCTAATCGTTTGTCTTGGCTCTTTGCTTCTAACCGTTGAATGAACCGTGTTAATTTTCCATTGTATGGCCCTTGTTTACCTGCTGCTGTTGAACCTGCAACCATCTCAACATCTAATCTTTTCAATTCGTCCAACACATTTCCAATTTCATAAGGAATAGGACTGTCAATTGTAATGCTGTCTTTGAATACAGTATCTTTTATTTTGTCAAGGTATTTCAGCTTCTCATTAAATACAGTCTTTGAAAATAGCATTGCTTGGTTAGGTGCGTTGCTATCGCTTCTGTCCAGAAGCATTGCCAACATTTCTTCATAAGTCAACAACCAATAAGGCAACATTAAAACATCGTTAGCAAGATTTCCTTTCTTGCCCAAATCAGATGGATTAGCAACGCGCAAGTGTTGCAATCCATTTGCTTTAAAATCTTTTCCACTGTATTCTCCGTGAATGTCAAACAAAATACAGTTTGCCATTGGTAGTTGAGCAATTTGTTCAATTAGTTTTGCAACACACCACGACTTACCTGAACCTGTACTACCCACAATTACTGCATGTCTTTGAAATAGTTTATCACCGTCTAAAAATGCTTCTGCATTTTCATCTATTGAATACTTGCCAATCGAAAGAGGAATTTTGTAATTCTCTTTTGTTGAAATTGTCTGCATGAACTTGGTAATATTCTCACCGTCTATCGGAAAGCAAGGTGCTTCAATTTCAGGAACGGTATCAAGCGTTCTTTTAAATACATTTTCTTTTTCTCCATGTTTATCAAGCAATGTTCCTATTAAATTAACTTTCAGAATGTTCTCTGTAAAAAGAAAGTTACTTAATCCTAAATCATCGCCTGTTGGCTGTTCTTCATCAGAAGCTTTTCGGGTTATGCGGTTTATAATCCCAATTAGATGCTGTCCTGCTTTGGAGCTCTTGATTGCTACCAAATGATTTACCTGTAGTTTTCTTAGCTTTTCTATTTCGGCAACTTTAACAATGAGTGTTGCCGTGTCAACACTAAAAACTGTTCCAATAGAAGAGGTTTCTTCAAATTTGAAAATTGCCATGAGTTTATGGTTTAATAAGTTTAATATATTCTGCCAATGTCCAATAACTTACATTCGGAAGAATTTCTGGCGTTGAAAAAAGTGATGAATAAATACGAGTATCTGTAGTATTTACTTCCTCAATTAGAATGAATGCTCTACTTTTATTATCAATGATTGCTTGTTTTGTTTTTGGTGTTATTTCTTTTGAGATTACGATAATTGGTTTGTTGTTTTTAATTTGTGTAATTAATTTTGGCTGAACATGAATATCATTGAAGCCGTAACCGATACACAAAAATCCATTTGCGTTTTCTATTTCGTTATCCGCTTGCGTAAGTATTGTTCGGAAGGGCTCTAATTGTGTTTCAAAGTATTTTGAGAGCCCAGGAGTTACTATTGATGGCTTCAAATCTGCTGGTATTGTGTGTCGTAATGGAAGTTGAATATCCTGCTCTTGTTGTGTTTTAAACCAGTCCAAAGAGCCGTGAACTTTCCAAATATTTACTTGTCCACTAAATCCCTTTAGTGCTTTGATATTACTTTGATGTATTTGATTTGTAAAATGCCCCAAGTAATTTTGAGCAAAACCATTGCATATAAAAGCACCAGCCATACTTGCAGCATACTCTGCAAGCCTATCATAATTTGTTGTAATTATTGACAGTTTTTTGTCCGTTGGATAAACAAGATATCTTATTAATCCGGCTAACGGAAACTCAACTTTATTATTAATAAATTGTTCATACGCCTCAAGGTCATACTTATTAACCAGCTCCCATGTCTTAAAAATAATTTCGTTGAGAACATTTGGCCGGATTCTCAATTCGTGAAGTGCTAATTCTAAGTCCTTTGATTTGTCAAGCTGAATTACAAATTCATCAAATTGATTTTGGTCTTCAGTGTCTGCAAATGATATTGATTTTTTTAGATGTTCTCCAAGCGACCACATTGAAGGCAAGCCAAATGAAACCGATGCACCACTTCCAAGTATCACTAATGGTACTTTATTTGTCCAGTCTTGAAGTTGTTTTAATAGTGCGTCAAAATCCATATTATTTCTTATTTGCTCCTATTTAATCTCCTTGCCGACAACTTCTTCCAAATACTATCAGCCAGTTTTATTTCTTTATCCGTAAAGTCATATCCGTCTTTTAGAATTTGCTTGTTTGTGATTTCTAAAATTTGGTCAATACTTTTTTTATCTCGCATCATTTTGTCGATGGTAGAAAGCAAATCAGCGTTTTCAGTTTGATAGGGGAGCAATATTTTTCCTGCTTCGCTTGGCATTAGTTCTAAAACACCACCACCATAACTACGTCCAACAATTTCAGAAAAAGCCAAGGATAAGGAATTATAAAAACTGGCGATGAAAGCGTTTTTGTTGGTGTCTTTCTTTATAAATACACGGTGCATTGTGTCCGTTGTGTAAGCGTTTGCTTCGTTCAGGATTAAACGAGGATACAAATTGTTTCTGCGGATAAACAAAGCGTCTGACAACTTAATGGAAGGAATTACAAACCAATCATCTCTAATTCCTGTTTTATAACCTTTATTTACGCCCATTGATTCGCCCATTCTAATGTATGAATTTGCTCCTTTGTGTCCGTTTGTTTTCTCTTTTGCAGGAAATACTAATAAATGAGCTTTTGCTTTTGTGAGTCTGTTAAGTTTCCAATCCTCTTTGGTAAAAATCACACTGTTCACCTGTACACTTCTTCCAACCATTGGTTTGGCAAATTCTTCCAAGTTGTATGCCTCTACAACTAGCAATGGAACTGTGAAATAGTCATTAGCACCTGTAGTAATTCCAACTTCTACATTTGCATAGTTACTAATAGTTGGAATGTTTTTTCTTTCTGCAATTCTTTCAAGAAAGTTAATTTCTTCCTGTTCTAAAAAATAGTAAGTCCACTTGTTAGACTTGAAATCAATTTTTTTAGCTGGGCTTCTAAGAATGTTTACATCTAATTTTTCAAGTTCGGAAGCATCTCTTAATTCTAAATGCTCGATTAAATGGGAATTGCTTCCATTCTTTTCGCAAAGCAATAAAACAACTTCCTGCTGAATATCGGGGAACACTAATTTTTCAAATGAAATGATGTTGATTTTATTGTAAGAATGAGCCAAAAAATTGCGTAACTGTTGAGCATAAGAAACCTGCAATAGTTCGGCAGGAATTACGAAACCGATTTTTCCATTTTCTTTGAGTAATAAACTCGAACCTACAACAAAAGAAACCCAGGCATTGGTAAGTTTAGAATATTTTAGTTTAGCCCGTTTAAAAACTTTTATCGCTTCATTCTGCTGTTCTTCATCAAAATATTGATAGCGGATATATGGCGGATTTCCAACTACTAAATCAAATCGCTCTGTAGTTTCATTACAATACAAATGAAAGTCAGTATTTATAACCGTCTTTTTATGCAGTTTTATATTATCTGCTTTTTCGGCTTCTATCTCGTCAAATTCAATGGCTGTAACTGATTTGAATTTATGATTTTGCTCCTTAAGTTGTTCAAGGAATACACCATCTCCACAACTTGGTTCTAAAATATCATAGTCTGAACTTCCATTAATGCCCCACTTTAGAATGAATGTAGCAATTGGCTCAGGCGTATAAAAGCCTCCTCTCAATTTCTCGGCTGTTGCATTTTTAATTAGCTTCATACAATTCTTTGATTAATGGGATTAATGAATCATCACTACCTAAATCGTATAATTTAGCTAATAGCTTTTCTAGGTTGGCTTTCTCTCTTGTAAATTGTCCTTGCAGTGGAGTTAATTCCCTTTTATTTCCTGCGTTTGCATCTATTTTGTCATAAATTTTGATTAATTCTTTTTGAGTTTCAACAATTTTATCGTGGAGAGCTTTTTCTTTAACCTTTGTAAAATCAATCTTTCTGATTGGTAGGTTTTTCAAAACCTTTGTTCCTCTTGCTATGTAACCACCTCTGAAAACTTCGCCATACAAAGCACTAAACCATTCCAAATATTTAGAGTTGAGGATGGCTTGAATGTAGTAAATGGAGTAGTCGGAAGTTGTTGGAATTGCCACTACACAATATCCTGCTGTTCCACCTGAAGAAATCAAAGTTCCGTGAACATCAATTGCGTATTTGTCGCCAACAGAGAGAACACCAACAATAATTTTTGAAGGAAGTCCACAGCTATCTAAACTTTGATGTCTACCGTATCTGTGCCATTCACTTTTCGTTTTTGGCTCTGGTTTTATATCTCGTTTCGGATTATTTAAAATGACTTTATGCTTTTGTAAATAGGCATAAGCTAAAGGAAATTTCTTTTGAATTATTGTTAGAGGAATAATGTCAACTCCTGTTTTTGTTGTCAAGTAAGGATAAATTACCCTTGCATTCGGTTTGAAAGTTCTGTACGTGTATAAATTATCTTCTCCTGAAGAAGTTTGAAAGTAGGGTTTTGTTATTTCCTTTTCAATCTTGTAATCAACTCCTTTTTTCGTGAAATAGAAATGCTTCTTATCCTCTTTAGTTGGCGTAAAAATGTAAACATCATTTGCACTAGTCTGAATACCATTGAAAATATTGTCGCTTCCAACCAAATCGTTAAGTTTTATGCTTTGAGAAACGATTTTATTGTAAGTGTTTGTCAATTCGGGTGGAACTAAAACCCAAACTTCACTATCCAATTCATCCGTTTTCTTTGTGCTGTATTTTGCAGCCTCCGGCTCTCTAACTTTCCAACTTTTCAGGCTTCTTACTTCCGCATATTGGAAAGTCTTTTGCGGTTTCTTATTCAGAATTAGCAAACAAGTGTATGTTGTTTTGTCTGCAAAAACTTGATTTGCTCCAAATGAAACTATTGAATGTAAATACTCCTTGTCTGTGAGTAATTCACGAAGTTTTTTACCTGCTCCAACTTTTGTAAACTTACTCGGAACGATATATCCCAAAATTCCATCATCAGCCAATAAATTGATTCCTTGTTCAAGGAATAGAAAGTATTTGTCAAACTGCTTGTAAGCTGAATGGTAATTGGTTTTGTAAAGTGGTAATTCAAGCGGAGTAATGTTTTTCATATCCTCCGATTTCATATAAGGCGGATTTCCTACAATGACATCAAAGCGAAGTTTTGAAAAATCAAACGGATTGATAATTACCTGGTCTTTCTTATTCGTTACTTGTTTTGGATACAATAAACTGTTTCCGAAAAAGATGTTTTCAGAAAGGTCGGGTAAAACAGGTTTTGTTTTGTTGGTTGAGTTTACATCTTCACCCTCAAGCAATTTGAGAAGTAATCCAAATTTGGCTGCTTCAACTGCACTATAATCTTTATCAACTCCGTAAATACAATTCAATAAAAGTTGTCGCTTAATTTCAAAAGGCAGTTTGTAGGTGTTGATATTGGTTTGAATAAGCTTGGTTTTATCTTTCTTCAGGTAGTAGTCAATCAAAATATCATTGAGCAACTGGAAAAGTTCCAATAAAAATGCCCCTGAACCACACGAAATATCAGCGAATTTCAATTTAAGAATTTCTTCGTCTGTTTTTCCTTCACATTTTTTCAAAACGGTATTTCGTAAAATATCGCTTATAATGAAAGTAGGTGTAGTGATAATGTCACGGTCAACATTTTCAGGTTTTTTAACCAAAACAACTGAACCGTTTTGAATACTCAACTTTTCTGAAAGAAATATTTCATAGATACTTCCTAAAACATCAGAAGAAAAAACGCTGAATGAATACGGACTTTCAGGGTAATACAAATGTTTGATAATAGTCCAAAATACCGAACTGATATTTTCTACAATCTTGTCTTTGAGCAATTGGTCAAACAAGCCTGAATTATAGCGTTTGTCAGCTTGCTCAAACTTTTTTATAAAGGCATTGAAATCATTTGTATTGGCAAACTTTAATAAGGTTTGATAATCTTCTAAATTTCTATCCTCACAAACACGAAGGAAAATAATTCTGTTAATGTAGCTTTGAACAATATCGTTTAATTGTTGCTCTTCAATTTTAGGTTCATTTTTATAAATCTCAGCACCAAGTGCTTTTCTCCATTCATTGATTTGATTTAAGAAAAGGTTATCAATCGAATATTGATTTATTTTACTGTCAATCTCTTTCCATTCTGTTTCAAATGCTCCGGAATAAACTGATTCCTTTCCAAGAAGCTGTTTGATTTCATCAAATTTGCTTTCGTAATCAGTATAATGGTATTTCTTAATAAGTGCTTTTGAAAAAATATCGTCTTTATCAACTTTTACAGAAGTATCATAAATAATCAGATATTCAAAGTTTGACAAAACAGAAATTTTCAATTTAGCTGTAAAGCCATATCGTCTAACCTGTTTTGCAGAGTCGTTATTTGATTCAATGGAAACGCAAGGTTTCTTTGCTTCCAAAAAGAACTTTCTCTCAGAAAAAAGTCGAAATGTGTAATCGGGTTTTTTGGAATGTTCGGAAGCATTTGCTTTTAAAGCTTCTTCCAAAATTACTTCTCTCTCGTTGGTTGGTTTTCCTGTGTTGTTCTTAATGTCCCAACCAAGCAACTCGAAAAACGGGTCTAAGAAATCACTGCGAAGCAGTGTTTCATTATACTTGCTTGTCAAGTAATATTCCCTATCGGCTGTGTATTTATCTATGAGTTGCTTAATTGTCATTTTCCTTTATTCTCTTTTAAGTATTTCACTCTTTTTTCTGCCACTTTCAATGCTTTTTCTCCTAATGCTTCATCTTGAATCTCATACATTATCCTGTCACTTAGAAATAATATTAAAAGCTCATCAGCATTGTAATTATAAATTTTAGCCAGTTTCAGGACTATTTCTTTTGTTAGTTTTCTTTCGCCACGTTCCATCTTGCTTAAAATCGCAACATCTATATCTATCAATGCTGCTACTTTTCGCAATGGTAGTTTATTCTCTTCCCTTAATTGTCTAAGCTTTTCGCCTATTGTTTCTGTTGACATAATTACCGTTGACTATTTTTGTCAAAAATATGAAAAAATCAATTAGCTGTCAATCTTTTTTTGAGAAAGTTTTCAACATGCAGGGGTGGTTGGCAAAATTGCACTCTTTGGCAAAGCTTTGGTTTTAGCGTTGGCTCGTGGGGCTTTGCCAATGTGTGCAATGTGGGTGGGGTTTCCTTTCTTCTTTTTTTGCGGGGGGAAGAAAAAAACAAAATAAATTTCCATCAAATTTGCACTGTCCTGTCAAAAAGCTAAATCCTTTCTAATTTTAATTTTGTAAATATCGTATCTGTCTGTCGTCTGTCTTTTTACACTTGTTGCCAACGGAAAATTATAAGTTACGTGGCGGTTTGCGGGTGATTTACTATCAAACCGAGATGAAGTTGAAACGAGCGAAAACCGCTCCAATTAAGCTCTTCACCGCTTTTTGCTATATTGCGTGTTATGCACTGGGCTTTATTCTTTTTTTTTGTTTTCTATCAGATAAATATGCAAGAAAGATAAACAATCCATTTGAAATTAGTACCACAGAAGTTCGCAGAGAATCATTATGTTTCATTATTTCAGGTTCGTCACTAAATACCATTCCTGAAAAACTTGCTATCAATAAAAATAGCAAAATATAAGAAAATATATTCCTTTGTTTTATCAAAAGCCAACCAATTAATACAAAAAGTATCTCAATAGCATAAGTGAAATAAGGAAATTTCCATAATCCAAATCCAACTTTATATGTCCCAAATAATATTGGCAAATCATTCTCATGAACAATTAAATCTATAAACCAATGTGATAAAACACATAATCCTAAAATCCATGCCCATCTTTTTTTATCCTTTATCCAAAAAATAAAGAACACAATCAATGAAATTATTATCGCACCTAATAATGAATGAGAAAAGGGCAAATCCAACTGGTTCCTGAAAAATGGATTATCACTCGGATTATAGGATGCCTTTTCAATCCCCAATAAAACAAATGTAAAAGCAACAAAATCCAACAATTGTACTGAAGCAAATAATAACCATAGTGGTAGCTCTGGAGCTTTTTTCTTAACCACATATCCTAATCCATAATGTCCTATAAACATGATTTCTAATTTTTATTTATTAATTACATA
>CAZTST010000167.1:0-9042 GCA_964616585.1 uncultured Draconibacterium sp. | reverse complement strand
TCAATATCAAAAGCAACACCCATTGGAATGCTATTAGTATAACTATTTGTCAGTTCATCGGTAAAAATTCCATAACCGCTAAAAAATTCAAATGCTAAACCCCATTTTGAAGGAACGTATTTATATCTAATATTTGTTCGAATAAATTTCTCATATTCACTTTTTGGATATTTATTCAGAAAATCGTCTGAAATAGAGTTTAGAGTATCTTGAGTTATCTCTACATAGTCTGTATCTGCAATTATGTAATTAAAAAACAATAAAAGAAAATCCTTTTCTGAACTATTTATATTGGAATTTTTAATATCCGATTCTATTTGTATTCTGGAATCTCTCGATTTATTACGAGTCTTCTCAAATAACATATCATATTGGGGTTTTATTTTTCTTTTATAATTCACAATTGCTGTAGAATCAAAACCCATAATGCTTTGAGTTAAATTGTTGTATTCCTGAGTCCAATATAATACTAACCAATACTCTTCAGGATAAAAAACTGCATAGTCCTTATTTTCAATATCTTTGATTAGATAATTTTTTATTTCCTCTACTTTTTTTAAATCACCGATTAAAAACTTATCGAGTAATAATTTTCTGCCTTTTGAAATAATTTCAGTTTCAGAATCAGAATAATTTAAAATCTCTTTTTGCAAGCTGTCAGCTTGACTAAATGATTCTATTGCAAAAAGAATCATTAAAAAAGTTAATATGTTTTTTATCATTGAAATCAATTTAATTGTTTTTTAGATTTAACCAATAAAAACCGCCGCGAGGTACAACTAATTTATTGTTTTCTGATTGTAATTCTTGTCCAAGCAAATCTTCTTTTGATTCAGTGGCAAACTCAAATAAAGCATCTTCTTTTCCTAAATTGTGCAGAATCAATAATTCCTCGTTTTTATATGTTCTTTTAAAAGCTAGGAGTGATGTATTCTCACTTTCCTTGCTGCTTATCCATTCAATACTTCCTCTACCAAAGGCTTTGAATTGTTTACGTGTATTTACAAGATTTTTTAATCGCTTAAATATTTTTGAGTTAAATGATTGTTCATCAGCTAATTGCATTTCAACATCGTTCCAATCTATTTTTCCACGAACAAGGAAACGTGTATCATTTTTACCGGTCATTTGAATCATTTCTCGGTAATAAGAATCATCATTAGCTTTTCCAAATTCATCGCCATAATAGATTACAGGTGTTCCAGGTAAACTAAGCATAAGCGAATAAGCAAGGCTAATTTTTTCAATGTCAAATTTGAAAAGTTCGGAAATACGTGCCGAAATTCCTTCTCCAACACGGAAATCCCATTCAGGTTGATGGCAATAATTTTTGTGTATATAAGCTCGGTCTTCTTCGTTAACATACACTAACTCCAGGCTCAATTCATCGTGACAACGTAAAAACGTAAACCATTGAGCATCATCAGGTATTTCGGGTGTAACTTGCTGGCTCAAAGCATTTAAAATAGGCTCAGCGCTTTCCATTGCAATAGCTTTAAACATTTGAGGCATCAAAGGAAAATGATAAGCGGCATGACATTCATCACCGGTTTTAATATATTCTACAACATCAAAAGGTTTTTGACAAGCTTCGGCAAGCATTAAAGTTCCTGGTTTTACATAATCGAGAACAGCTCTGAAAAACTTTACAACGGTATGAGTTTTTGGAAGATTTTCGCATGTTGTACCTTCTTCTTTCCAAATATAGGGAATTGCATCAGCTCTAAATCCATCAACACCTTGTTCTAACCAAAACAATAAGTTTTCAGACATTGCCAACAAGACCTTTGGATTTCTGTAGTTTAAATCCGGCTGGAACTCAAAAAAACGATGAAAGAAATAACAATCGCCATCTTTTTCCCAATTACTTGGGCACATTCCTTTAAAAAGTAGTCGTGCTTCTTTGTATTTTTCAGTGTCTTTGTTCCAAATATAATAATCGCGAAAAGGATTATCAATTCCTTTTCTGGATTCCTGAAACCAGGGATGTTCCATGGATGAATGATTCAAAGCAATGTCGAAAATAACTTTCAAACCCTTGCTATGAGCTTCATCCAGAAATTTTTTGAATAATAGTTTTTCTTCTTCTGGCGATGACGAATCTGGAAGGCGAAATAAATCTTTCCGAATACGTTTATAGTCTTTTATATCAAATCCGGCATCTTTCATTGGTGAATCCAAAATAGGTAAAAGCCATAAACAGCTAACTCCCAAGCCTTTTAGATAATCCATTTTCTCAGTCAAACCGCTAAAATCATTATTGAATAAGTCAACATAAAGCGAATAAACGGTAACATCTTTATACCAATCGGAAGTGGTTTCCTCGAATGAAAGTCTTGATTTTAAATCATTTAATTGATTTATGAACGAATCTAGCAGCGTAATCGAATCGCCGGAATAAAGTTCATTAAAACTTTTGTAGAGCCGGTCAAGGGCATCGTTTTTAGACATATTTCACGTAATCACAATGGGTTAATAAACAAATTAAGGCTCAAAAATACGAACAATTAGCTTTAGAAACTTGAATTTTCAGTCCTTTTTCTTTTTCAATCGTTTGCATTTGAAAACTTTTTTACTGAAAGCAGTTTTGTTCAAAAAAGACTGAAAATTAAATTATTAACGCAATGATATTCTTGGTAATGATGTACTAAATTATAGTACTTTTGCAGTCCAAAAAATTATACATGTTTGAAATTAGAAATATTGCAATTATTGCCCACGTAGATCATGGAAAAACAACATTAGTTGACCGCATTTTACATCAGGTTCAACTCTTTAGATCGAATCAGGAAGTTGGTGAATTAATTCTTGATAACAACGATTTAGAAAGAGAAAGAGGAATCACTATTCTCTCAAAAAATGTATCAGTACGATATAAAGAAACTAAAATTAATATTATAGATACTCCGGGTCACTCAGATTTTGGAGGCGAAGTGGAGCGCGTATTAAATATGGCCGATGGTGTTTTGTTGGTTGTTGATGCCTTTGAAGGTCCAATGCCTCAAACTCGTTTTGTTTTGGAAAAAGCAATTGACCTTAATTTAAAACCAATAGTAGTAATAAATAAAGTTGACAAACCCAATTGCGATCCGGAAGAAGCAGTTGAAAAAGTTTTTGATTTGATGTTTAGCCTTGGAGCTTCTGAAGATCAGTTAGATTTTCCTGTTGTATATGGTTCATCTAAAGAGGGTTGGATGGGAGAAGATTGGAAAATCCCAACTACAGATGTTAGTTATTTATTGGATGTAATAATCAAAAATATTCCACTTGCCAAAGTTGAGGAAGGATCAACTCAAATGCGCATTTCTTCATTAGATTATTCAAGTTATGTTGGAAGGATTGCAGTTGGCAAATTAATCCGGGGTACTCTGGAATGGGGAACTACTGTATCTTTGGTTAAGCGCGATGGTAGCATTCAGAAATCGAAAATTAAAGAATTGTATGTTTTCGAAGGACTTGGCAAGGAAAAAATGAAAGAAATTGTTCATGCGGGTGAGATTGTTGCGCTATTAGGCATTGAAAATTTTGATATTGGTGATACCATTGCTGATGCTGAAAACCCTGAAGGTTTGCCTGCAGTTGCGATAGATGAACCAACTATGAGTATGTTGTTTACCATAAACAATTCGCCATTTTTTGGCAAAGAAGGAAAATATGTCACTTCTCGCCATTTACGTGATCGTTTATATAAAGAAATTGAAAAAAATCTGGCGCTTCGTGTTGAAGAAACTGATTCGCCTGATGCATACACTGTTTTTGGCAGAGGAATTTTGCATTTGTCAATTTTGGTAGAAACCATGCGCCGCGAAGGTTATGAGTTTCAATTGGGTCAGCCACAGGTAATTATAAAAGAAATTGATGGTGTTAAACATGAGCCCATTGAATTCCTTACTGTTCATACTCCGGAAGCACTTTCCGGAAAAGTAATTGAAATGGTTACTATGCGTAAAGGAGAAATTAAAAATATTGATAGCAAAATGGATCGTACTCATATGGAATTTGAGATTCCTTCGCGTGGTATAATCGGTTTGCGTAATAGTATGCTCACAGCAACTCAAGGCGAAGCTGTAATTGCGCATCGTTTTGCTGAATATCAACCACTTAAAGGAGCATTTTCCGGAACTCGAAATGGAGCTTTAATTGCAATGGAAACCGGCACAGCCATTCCATTTTCTATTGATAAATTACAAGATAGAGGTTCGTTTTTCATTTTATCAAATGAACCGATTTATGAAGGAATGGTTATAGGAGAAAATATTCGTCAGGATGATTTGGTAATTAATGTTACTAAAACTAAGAAACTTTCGAATATGCGTTCATCAGGTGCCGATGATAAAGTATTGCTTACGCCTCCAATTCGTTTTTCTTTGGAAGAGGCAATGGAATATATTCGTGTTGACGAATATTTGGAAGTGACTCCAAAAAGTCTTAGGATAAGGAAGATATTTTTGAATGAGAACGATAGGAAAAGGAATAAAAAAGTGTAGATAATTTATTAACTTTGTATGAAATTGTCATTTCTTTTGGATTATGGAGAATCTGAATCAATAATATTATACAACGAATTACAAGCAGACTTTTTATTAATTGATGACAAAAAAGCACGGAATATAGCAGAACTTAGGCATAAATTGTATTGGAACTATTGGATTGTTATCAGTGGCAAAAGATAAAAATATCATTTCTGAATTGAAACCATTATTTGAAATCTTTTTTAAGTAAAAACAATCGAAAACAGATATGAAAAGCCAGCTAATTCTTTAATTTCGAATAGAAAGCCTCGATTTTTCAGAAAGTGCACGATAAATAGCTTTAGCATCATTATCGTTCATCCATAGAAATAAAGTAGGATGATAGATTTGCTTTTCCGGATTTTTGCTTTTGCTTTTTAATCTGAATTTTATCATATCGCTAAAAAACGAAGGCTTTTTTTCGATAGAATCATCTGAAATTTTACAACCATTAATTACTATTCTAATGTTATTATCGGAAACAAACTCCCAATAGAAGCGTTTTGATTTAACAATATTGTCAGTAATTAGTTCAGCATCAGCACCTTCAACCACTTTCATTTTTTTGATTGGTCTTTTTGGATAATTTGACTTTCCGCTTATTATTTTAGCTGGTTGCCCAAATAATTTGGAATAAAATGCGGCATCAATTTCTGAGAGAAAGCTTTTTGGTCGGATATATAATATTCTACTCTGAATCAATGGTAATCCATCTAACTGAATCTGTATAATACTATCTCTTAAATTTATCCCTAAACTCATAGAATCGTCTTTTGAAAGAGCAAGTTGACTTTCAAACCAACATTTTGTCTTTAAAAGAGCTCTAATTTCTTCATTATTCCAATCGATTGCTGCAACGGTCTTTGTTTCCTCAGCATCAATAATCATTTTTGCCGTTTGTCTTGCTCCCATAAGCGATACAATCAAGATGATAAGCAATACAAAAACAATAAAGATCAAAAACAATCCTCCCCAAAAGGCAGGTTTACTTTTTAGTAATTTAATATCTGATAATTTTATTTGCATATTAATAAATAAAAACTTTTGCGCCAATAGACATTTGATTATAAATATATTCAAGATCAGAATCGCTTAATCGAACACAACCATGAGTAACGGCTAAACCTAAAAAGCGTTGATACAGAGTACCATGAATAAGATAGCCATTTCCAATACTTAGAGCATAATCTCCAAGTACGCCATATTCAAAACGTGAGTCGTCATCTGGAGGAGGAATTGGAAGTCCTTCTTCGGCAAATGCCCAATCAGGCTTTTTCCAAAGAGGATTTAAGAGTTTTCCACGCACTTTAAATACTCCTTTTGGAGTTTCAAATACCCATTTCTTTTCTTTGCCTGTATCCAGTTCTGTTAAACTGCCTGTTGAACAAATTCCACTGCGTGCCAGTTGTTTATTTTTATATAATTTGAATGTATTATCAGTTGAATTAATAACTAAATATGCATTACCGGGAATCAAGCGTTCGATTTTCTTCTCCAGCAATGCAACTTCTTTTTTCAAAGCTGCCATTCCTTTTTCGCTGTTTACTAATGAATCAATCTTTGTTTTACTTTGCAGTTGCGATTGAAAATAACTGTATTGCATTGAAGGGATAAAAACCAAGCTTCCTAAAGTCAGGATAATAATTCCAATTAAAATCGTAAGTATAATTAAGCCCGGCTTAATAAACTTCTTAAGATTATTTATTTCCATTTATTTCAAATATTCGCTTAAAGATTTTTCGCTACCAATAATTATTATAGGAGTATTAATCTTAACCATATCACATATTTTATCCATATCGTTGTTATCCAAGGCAATACACCCTTCTGTCCAGTTCACGCCTTTTCCACCATAACCATGAATTTGAATTAAATCCCCAATTTTAGACGATTTTTTAATTGAACCATTTTTCATTGAAATATCAAATCTTTTCTTATCATCGTTGTTAGGATAATTTAGCAATAAGGCTTTGTAATATTTTGTTTTTGCGCCGTTTTTCTTTTGGACTACTTTATAAATTCCTTCCGGAGTTGCATTATCGCCCATCCTCATTTTGGCTTCCATCCAATTATTACCAAATTCAGCATCAAATTGAGTAATTATTTTCCCTGATTTTAATATATAACAAGTCGATTCGAGTTTGCTAATTAAGACTACATTTTGTCCTTTTAATGATAATTCTCTGGCAATCTGTGCATTATATTTCCATTCAGGAAAATCCTTATAGAATTCAGTAAGTTTGTTTTTTGCTGCTTTATTAGTCTTAGATATTAATTTTTCAGCTTCGTTTGCGGTTACTTCGGCATTTAAAAATTGTTTTTTTCTGAATTCGTTGTTTGCCTCAATATAACTCATCCTAGCTTTACTATATTGCTCAAACGATTTTATTGACAAGGGAAGCCTCTTATAATATTTTTCGAATGTATCTATTTGATACTGAATTCTATTCAATTGCTTACTAAGATTCCTGCTGATTGAATTTTTTTCTCCTCCAGCTTCTCTCCAGGCTTCATTTCCCAACAAAGAAGCTTGATTAGCTAATTCCCTGACTTTTGTAAAGTCGCGTATAAAAAAGAACTTTTTATTCTGCAATTCCCATTCATTCATTGCTAGTTGAAAAGCAATTTCAGAAGCATTGAGATTATTCTTTGCGTATTTATTGGCCTCTGCTTTTTTGGCTAAAGCAATTGCTTCTATGGCATTTTTTATCTCTTGTTTAGGCGGTTGATTTGTATAATATCTGTAACCCCCAAATCCAATTAAACCAAACAAAATAAGGCAAATAAAGGAAGATATCAAAATGCGTTTATGTACTTTTCTCATTTCAAAAAAAATGCCGGGAATAAATCCCGGCATATTCCAAAGATGTTTTTTACTAAATCTTTTTCTGAGTATATTTTTCAATTACAGCAGTTAATTCAGCATTAATAGCTAATGCTTTTTCTTGAGCTGCTTTTGCTTTTGCTTGAGCTCCAAGCAAATTTCCACTCTCGAGTAATTGTGGTATTTCTGCTACAGCAGTTCCAATTACAGATAGTTCTCCTTTTATAGCCTCAATTGCAGCTTTACCTTCTTTACCTTTTGGTGCTTTTTCTACCAAAACATCATTTGCAGTTGCCAGAGCTAATAATTGGGCATAAATTGCATTAACTTCTTCGCTAATTTCAATTTTTTTTGCGGCAGTTTTACCTTCAAGTTCAACAGCAGAAGCTTCAACAGCTGCTAATTTTAGTTTAATGTCAGAATAACTTCCAAACATTTTAGATTTTTGTGTTTCTACTTCAGCATTAATTGCATTCATGGAATCTTGAAGTGCAGCAAATTCACTCTGTAAATACACATCAGCTTGGGCAAGTTTAGCATTTTCCATTGCAACTGTTGCTGCATCAATTTCTGTTTGTGGAGCTTTAGCGCAACCACCCATTAAAAGACCTGTTAATACCAGGGCAAATACAATAAGATTTTTTTTCATAATTTAAATTAATTGTTTTTTATCATTTTTTGAATGTGTTGCATAAATCGCTTTAACTATTCAGTGATTTTGACGATATGATTTCAAAAAGTAACCAAGAAAACAAAAATAAATTGTATTTTTATTCTTAATTCAAAAATGAATCAAGAAAACAATGGATAACTTAGTTTTGAATAACTTAAGTGATGAGGCTTTGTTGCAAATTATTGTAGCAGAAAACAAGAACGAGTTATATGATATAATTTATCGGCGCTACATTCATAAAGTTACCAATAAATGTTATGGTTTTTTAAAGAATAGGACCTTAGCTGCTGAATTTGCAAATGATATTTTAGTTAAAACTTATGAAAAACTCCCGGGATTTAAATCTAAATCAAAATTCTCATCATGGCTATATTCTATAACTTACAATTACTTAATTGATTATTTACGTAAGAAAAAGCAACTTCACTACCCAAATTGGAATCAAGAAAATGAATTATCGGAAATTATTGATGAATCAACATCAGAGGTTGCAGATTTGAGTTATGAAAACTTGCTCATAATATTTGAAAAAATACATCCGGAAGAGAAAGCACTTCTTTTAATGAAGTATCAAGACGGAATTTCAATTAAAGAAATTGCCGGAAGTTTATCAGTAAGCGAGGATGCTGTTAAAATGAGATTGAAGCGCGCAAAGGCAAGAGTGGTTTATATGTATCATCTTGAATTCGATTAAAATTCACTGTTTAGTTGTTACTTTAGGTAAAAACTTCGTCAAAAATTATAAAGTTTCTAAGCTAATGATTGATATTATAAAAAACCTGTTTAATCCTCATAAAAAAAATATTCCGGAATCAGCAAAAACAGAGTTGCTTTTTCATTTTCCTTTTGCATTAAATATTGATTGGTATTCGTTAGAAGATGTTTATGAAGCTGTTTTCTATCTCAATGACGTTGAGCATATTGCAAAAATTTCTAATAAAGGCAAATTAATCGAATACAAAAAAAATCTATGGTTGCACGAAGTTCCTGATTTAATAAAAACCAGTTGTCGGATTTATGGTGAGATTATGAGT
>CAZTST010000166.1:0-9066 GCA_964616585.1 uncultured Draconibacterium sp. | reverse complement strand
AGATTTATTTATCCGTTTTTATCCGCGTGCCAAAACTTATATTTGAAAGCTGTAAGTTTAATAGATTAGATTAGGTAAAAGATATTGCTGAACATAATCTTTAACACCACTTTCCAAATTATAAAAATCGGCAGTATATCCTTGATTTCTAAGTTTATCCATTTTTGCTTCTGTAAAATATTGATACTTATCACGGATATTTTCAGGAGTCGGTACAAACACAATATTTGGCTCTAGTTTTAATGCCGAAAAAGTAGCGTTAGCCAAATCTAAAAATGATTGTGCTCTTCCGGTTCCAACATTATACAAACCTGATTCGGCTTGATTTTCTTTTAAAAATAACATCACATCAACTACATCCTTCACATAAACAAAATCGCGTAATTGCATGCCATCCGCATAATCGGGATTATGCGATTTGAATAGCTTTACTTGACCTTTACTTTTAATTTGATTGAACGCATGAAGTATAACCGATGCCATAGAAGCTTTATGATATTCGTTGGGTCCATAAACATTAAAATATTTTAAACCTGCCCAAAAAGGAGGCGTTTTTTCTTGTTTTAAAGCCCATTTATCAAAATCGTTTTTTGAGCGACCATAAGGATTAAGCGGCTTAAGCTGCTCTACAATTTCGTGCGAATCTTCATAACCTAATTCTCCTAAGCCATAAGTAGCAGCAGAAGAAGCATAAATCAGTGGTATTGAATATTTTACACAAGCTTCCCACATTTTTTGTGTATAATGCAGATTTAGTTTATTAAGTATTTCAATATTAAACTCCGTTGTTGCAGAACGTGCACCAATATGAAAAATATAATCAACTTTTTTATGATTGATTTTCAGCCATTCGAAGAATTTTTCTCTATCAATTTTAGCTGAAAATAATTTATTTTCGAGATTTCTATTTTTTTCAATTTTTGTGAAATCATCAACTAAAATTAAATTGGTTTGTCGATTTTCATTTAATTTTCCAACTAAAACACTTCCAATAAATCCTGCCGCGCCGGTAACTACAATCATGATTTTCTTTTTTGCAAAAATAGGAAATTTACACTGTTAAGGTTTTTTACAAACCTAAATTCACATAAATAAAATAATAATTTGAATTTATCTGATGAATGGGAATTAAGCTGAAAAATAAATTACTCCCGAATTACAACGTATCTGCCTGATTTCTCCAATTTTATGATAGTGCTTGCTTTGTTTATTGTTTTAATGTTTTGTTCCAGTCTAACTATATAATCAACTTTATTTTTGATATATTCCTGAATATTAGCATAAAAATGCGGACTTGGTGCTCCTGAAAGATTTGCTGAAGTTGAAACCAATGGCTTGCCCATTTCTTGGATTAGAGCTTTGCAAAAATCGTGTTTTACTATTCTAATGGCAATAGTTCCGTCAGCAGCAATAAGATTTTTGGCCAAATTTTTTGCTCCATTATAAATTATAGTCAAAGGCTTATCAATTGATTGTATCAAATCTTTAGCAATAGGCGGTACATCAGTAACATAATTTTTAAGTTGCTCATATTCAGCTAGTAAAATAATCATACTTTTACTCTCTATACGATTTTTAATAGCATAAATCTTATCCACAGCCTTACGATTTGTAGCATCACATCCTATGCCCCAAATAGTATCTGTTGGATACAAAATTGTACCGCCCTTTTCAATAATTTTTAGAGCATTTTTAATTTCAGTTTCCATATTATAAACGAGCCAGAAGTTCTTTGTTATCAATATTTAGAGCACATTTAAAATGCTTTTCCGGGCAATTTTTATGCCCATGTAAACCACAAGGACGACAAGTGAGTTTTTCTTTATTTTCAATAACAACAGAATCGTCAGAAAGTGGGCCAAATCCAAAATTAGGAACAGTAGAGCAATAAATAGCTGTTATTTTTCCATTCACCGATGATGCAATATGCTGAGCTGCTGAATCATTTACATAATTCATCCAGGCATCACGCATAAGTGCAGCAGATTCCATAAAGCTAAGTTTTCCGGCCAAATTCATAATGTTGTCTCTATCGGTTCTTTCAATTAATTTATCACAAAGCAATTTATCGGCAGCTGAACCTAAAAGATAAATATTTATGCTGTTATCGACTTTGTGAACAAAATCAACCCATTTCTCAATAGGATATTGCTTTGTAAACCAAAGAGATGCAGGTGTTATTGTAATATATTTTTGAGTTTTGTATTGCGACATAATCGCATTTTCCTTCATAGTTGGATACATTACAGGTTTTGCCTTCTTACTATCAGTTAACTGAGCGATTAGCTGATGATTTCTATCAGTTTCGTGCCAGTTTTCTTTAAATTTATGTGGAAAAGACTGGGTGAAAAACAAGGACAAAGGATTTTTACGAAAACCGTATTTCTTTTTCGCACCGGAAAAAACAGTAAATATTCCTGTAGAAGCAAAGCGTTGCAAATTTATAACAGCATCGTACTTTTCTTCGCGAATCTGAAAAATAATTCGCAACATATTTTTAAATTTCTCTTTCGATTTATTCCATGCGATAATTTCATTAATCCATGGATTTCCATCAAAAAGTCGCTCATTTCCTTGTTTTACCAAATAATCGATTTGAGCATTTGGATACTTTTGAATGAGTTTTTCGCCAATGGCAGTCGATAAAATTACATCACCAATTGATGCAGTTTGTATAACCAGAAATTTTTTATTGAATGTTCGATGGATTTGATGCATAAGTTGAAAATTTAAACTGCGACATTATAATCGCGTAAAGCATCGTTTAATGAAGTTTTTAAATCGGTTGATGCTTTTCTTTTACCGATAATTAAAGCACATGGAACTTGATATTCTCCGGCCGAGAATTTCTTAGTGTAAGTGCCTGGAATTACGACAGAACGAGCCGGAATAAAGCCACTAAATTCAATTGGCTCTTTACCACTTACATCAATAATTTTAGTGGTCTTTGTTAATACAACATTAGCACCTAAAACTGCCGCTTCTTCAATACGAACACCTTCAACAACTATACAGCGAGAGCCAATAAAACAATTGTCTTCGATAATTACCGGCGCAGCCTGAACAGGTTCCAAAACGCCTCCAATGCCAACGCCTCCGCTAAGATGCACATTTTTACCGATTTGCGCACAAGAGCCAACCGTTGCCCAGGTATCAACCATTGTATGATTATCAACATAAGCTCCAATATTTACATAGCTTGGCATCAAAACAACACCGGGAGCAAGATAAGAACCATAACGAGAAAGTGCATGAGGAACAACACGAACCTGCAATTCGGCATAGTTCTTTTTTAACGCTATTTTATCGTGAAACTCAAATGGAGGCATACTAATAGTTTCCATTTTTTGGATTGGAAAATATAAAATTACACCTTTCTTAACCCATTCATTTACAACCCATTCACCACCTTCTTTTTGAGCTACTCTTAACTTGCCGCCATCTAGCAAGTCAATAAGTTCGCGTATATCTTTTTGGATACTTTCTTGTTCCAATAAGGCGCGATTTTCCCATGCTGCTTCAATATTTTTTTTTAAATTCTCGTACATTAAATATGATTTTTTCTGTTGCAAAATTACTGATAATCTTTGGCTCGATTATTACTTAAATCAGAAAATCTTTTGTTACCCGGTATTTGCAAATGTATTGCTAATTATCTGATAGTCATCCGAAGGCTAAAAAGGAAGTCATTAATACAAACAACTGTATTTCAATCAGTCATCAAATAACTTTCCGTTTTAAGGAGTTAATAGAATGCAACAATCTTTTTATTATCTTTGCAACCGTAAAAATATGGGTAGAATTCTGGCAATAGATTACGGACAAAAGCGTTGCGGCATAGCAGTTACAGATGAATTAGTAATTATTGCAAATTCACTTGATACAGTTCCAACAAAAGAGCTGATTGCATATCTAACAAATTATGTAAACAAAGAAAATGTGAGTTTGTTTGTAATTGGGGAGCCTAAACAAATGGATAATACGCCATCAGATGCTGCGCGATTTATTAATCCATTTATTGGTCGATTACGGAATACTTTTCCGAATATTCCTATTGAACGCATGGACGAACGTTTTACCTCAAGAATGGCCTTTCAAAGCATGATTGATGCAGGTTTAGGTAAAAAAGCCAGAAGAAATAAAGACTTGGTTGATAGTATTAGCGCTACTCTTATTTTACAATCTTATTTAGAAACTAAAACACAACAATAAATGTTTTTACCAATTGTAGCCTATGGGCATCCGACTTTAAAAAAGATGTCGCAGGATATTGATAAAGATTATCCAGGTTTGGCTGAATTAATCGAAAATATGTGGGAAAGTATGTACGAATCGAATGGTGTTGGATTAGCTGCTCCACAAGTAAATTTGAATATTCGCCTATTTTTGGTCGATGCTGATCCTTTCAAAGTAGATTATCCGGAGGCCGAAGGACAAAAAAAAGTAATAATAAATGCTCATATAATTGAGGAAGAAGGAGAAGAATGGTCTTTTCAGGAAGGTTGCTTAAGTGTGCCTGATATCCATGAAGAAGTATTGAGAAAACCGCGTATTCATATTCAGTATTATGATGAAAATTGGGAATATCACGATGAATGGATTGATGGCATTGTGGCACGTATTATGCAACATGAATACGACCATATAGATGGAAAAATATTTATTGAAAGAGTTAACTCAATGCGTAAATTACTGCTAAAGCGCAAGTTAGCGGATATTACTAATGGAAATATTGAACCCAATTATCGTATGATATTTCCGAAATTAAAAAAGATAAGACTCAAATAATCGGGTTTACTTTTTTTGCTAAAACTTTCTTTACTGCTTGATGCCGGAATAATTATTACTCTAAGATTCAAAAAGAAGCCACAAAGTTGCTCAAAGTAGGATAACACTATTACGCTAACACTTCAAAATAATAATTGTCCGTACTCCAAATTTTCAATTATTAAATTTGATTTATCTTTGAATAATTCTAAAAAAATTTATTATGAAAAAATTTATGTTCTTGGTTCTTGCATTATTTCTAGGTATAAATTCGTATGCGCAATTAAATGCTGAAAAAGAAGCAATAAAAAACGTTATTCAAACTGGTTATGTTGATGGCTTATTAAATTATGGCGATACTGAGCCAACTAAAAACAGCTTTCATCCTGACTTTTATATCAGTGGTTTGAAAGATAATCAACTAACTAAATATCATTTAGTTGAATGGATTCCACGTGTTGAAAAAGCATGTGCGGAAGGGAAAACACCTGATATGAAATTCTATGTTAAATTTCCGATTATTGAAATTACTGAAAAAGCTGCTATGGTTCAATTGAATATATTTGATAAAGCCACGGACAAACAAATTTTTACAGATTATTTACTTTTATATAAATTTGATGAAGGTTGGAAAATAGTACAAAAGATTTATCATCGTTTTCCATAAAAAAAGGCTGACTTTCAATTAAGAAAATCAACCTTTAAATTTTGGCTATTCTATAAGCGGGATTCTGTATTCCGCAGAGCGGAACCTCTATCATTTATCTGGGCTGCAAATCACTCTGCAGCTCTAGCGACCTACCCTCCGAGATTGGCCGGACAAGCCTTTCTTTTTGACGAACAAAAAATTCTCGGTTTATTTGGTCTTTCAACCCATAAGGTTTACCTCCGGTTTTATTCACATAAAACAGGCGTGGGCTTTTACTCCACGATTTCACCCTTACCGGACTGTTCGAAAACAATCTTAGGCGGTTTACTTTCTGTTGCACTTGCTGTTATCCCACATACGTGGGACACCTTCCTGTTAGGAAGTATGGTGTCCTTTGTTGTCCCGACTTTCCTCTATCCCGTACGTACGGGACAGCGATAGAGCAAATAGCCAAATGTCTTTTGCACTAAAAACAAATATCGTGCTATCTATAATGTATATGAACTTCTATGGCTCCATAACCATATCTTTGGAAAGGAGCTTCTTTAACCTGAATATCCGGATATGTCTTTAATATACTTCTTAATTCATTTTTCAAAGAACCATTTCCAATTCCATGAATATAAAATAATTTTTGATACTGATGAATCATTGCATCTTCGAGAGTTTTCTGGAAAAACGCGAGCTGAACCTGCATGATTTCGTGATTCTTTAAACCTTTATAATCAGGCTCTAAGGCAGAAATATGCAAATCTATTTCTGCTTCCAATGGTCCAATTTTATATTGCTCGATAAGAGACTTTTTAATACCTAATACCCGCTCAATATCTCGGCCTAATTCAGCTGATGTTATATATACAGTTTCGTCAGTCTTACTTATCAAGGTTTGGTATTTTAAATCGCTTAATTCGTGAACAAAAGCCTTTTTATCCAAAACATCAAGGATTTTAAAACTGTTTTCCTGATATAACTTACTTCCTTTTATCTTGAAAAATTCGTTGACTGGACTAATAAGTTTTTCCATCGACTCATTAAAAAACAGAGCTTGTACATTACCTTCCAGCCAGTTAGCAAGCTCATCGCGATCAATGCTTTCAAGTAAAAAGGATGAAAAAGGTTCAATTGCATCATAATCCTGTCCTAAATATTTTTCTTCTTGTTTTCGGAAAAAAGAAAACAATACATTGCAAGAACTGTAATTAATAAGAACAATATCTATTAAACCAAACAATGTACGAGCCTGATCATGAGGAACAAAAGCCAAACTAAGGCCTTCTTTCAAAATAGAACTATTCTTGCGAACTAAACTGCTGGACTTAGCGTCAGCATCTAATTCCTGAATCTCATTTGCGCTTAATTTTTCGTTTTCTCCAAAATCCTCATCAAAGAATTTGGCCGAAGCATTTGAAACTTCAACTTTAATCAATTCTGTTGTAGAAATTGGAATATCAAAGCCATCTAAAGTAGTAACAAATACCAAACTTGGCGTTTCGATTTTGCTCACGAAACCTCCTCCTACTTCATTTAAAAATTTTACTTTATCTCCAATTTGAAATTTCATAGTGTCTGTTTTCCCTTTTTTTAAAAACTGGTGCAAAGGTAATACATTTAGAAGAAAATTCTGATGGGAATTTAGTTATCGGATGACTTAAAAATGTCTTTGGAAAAAATAACTGTTCTTCAATAAGTCATCCTATGACTTGTGAAAATTTGATGTTACTCATATTCATGAATTTCGATCTCGCCCTGAATAGCCAAAAACGCATTCATAGCTAATGCATCCATATCGTTAACACCAGAGAAAACGGCAATTGGAGCAATTTTTTGAACTTTAAAACTAATGTATTCGGTAAAACGATTATAAGTAAATATTTGTCCGCTTAAAATTATTGCATCCACATTAAAATCAAGAGCAGCACAAGCAGCGCCGATATACTTCGCTATTTGATAACCCATTGCTTTTGCATAAAATTCGGCTTCGGAATCTCCATTTTCAATACGCTCATTAATTTCGTGAATGTTTGATGTTCCTAAATACGCTTTTAATCCACCTTCTGAGGTAACCATTCGTCGTATCTCGCTTTCTGTATATTTTCCACTAAAACATATTTCAATAAGTTTTCCTACGGGTAAAGATCCTGTTCGTGTTAAAGAAAATGGTCCACCACCGTCAAACGCTTGATTTACGTCAACAACACGACCTCTTTTATGAGCTCCAATAGAAATTCCGCCACCACCAACATGTGCAACAACCAAACGTAAATCGTCGTAACATTTGGCATTTGATTTCGCATATTTACGAGCCACATATTTCTGATTTAGTGCGTGAAAAATCGATTTTCTAGTAAAAAGTGGATGACCGGTTACACGAGCAAGATCATCAAGTTCATCAACTACAACAGGATCAGCTAAGAAGGCTTTTGCATTAGGAAAATTTTTAGCGAATTTATCGGCCAGAATTCCTCCCAAATTAGTTTCGTGCATTCCTTGGAAGCCTTTTTTTAAGTCCTCAACCATTTCATCATTCACCAGATAAACACCTGCTTTTTTCAAAGGTTTAATCAGCCCGCCACGAGCAACTACTGCTTCAATGGCACCAATATTCATTTCGTTATCAATAAGCTCATTATTAATTGATTGATAACGATATTCAATTTGTTCGATTATATTCTTAAATACAACTAATTCTTCAGCTTTATGCCGTATCGTTTTTAAAAAAATTATATTATTACCTCTGTAGATAGCAATTTTTGTTGTTTCCGATTCAGGATAGATAACCAATATTTCTTTTGAAATCATTTTTGATAAGTATTAGACAAAACGAAAATATAAAAAAAACAAAGATGATCAATAAATACATACAGCCTGAATTAAATAAAAAACAAAAGGCACTACATTAGTTTGATTTCTATTTACTTTTGTCCGATAATTTGAATTTTAAAACTATTTTTTTTGATGCCATGATAAAAGATTTCTCAAGAACAAAAATAATTGCAACTCTGGGACCTGCCTCATCTGATAAAGATACACTTAGGAAAATGTTTGAATCAGGACTTGATATTTGCAGAATAAATTTTTCGCATAGCAATTATGAAGATGCTAAGAATCTTATAAATACAATTAGGGAGTTAAATGAAGAATTGGATACAGATGTGGCAATTTTGGCCGATTTGCAAGGACCTAAATTGCGTATAGGTAAGATTGAAAATGACAAAATTTTTCTTGAGAAAGACTCTACAATTGAATTTGTTACAGAAGAATGTCTTGGCAATTCATCGAGAGTTTATATGAGTTATCAGGAGTTTCCAAAAGATGTAAAAACAGGTGATTTTATTCTTATTGATGATGGAAAACTTAAACTGGAGGTTATTAAAACCAATAGAATAAATTCTGTATTAGCCAAAGTTATTTATGGAGGAAATTTATCATCGTATAAAGGAGTAAACCTTCCAAATACAAATGTTTCGCTTCCAAGTTTAACTGAAAAGGATATTGAGGATGCCACATTTGCATTGGAACAAAATGTTGATTGGATTGCCTTATCTTTTGTTCGCCGTGCCAGCGATGTTATTGAGCTAAAGCAATTGATTAAGCGAAAGCGAAAGAACACCTATGTTGTATCAAAAATTGAAAAGCCTCAGGCCGTTCAA
>CAZTST010000165.1:0-9073 GCA_964616585.1 uncultured Draconibacterium sp. | reverse complement strand
ACAAAAAGGTAAAGTCAACGATATAAATATAAAATAAGAAAATATAAGAACCGTAGGTTCGGCATTATTAAAACGAAAACAAAGGTAAACACCAATTGACAATGCATATATGATATAAATAATTCCGCACCTACGGCGCTTTTTAATTGTCGTATCAATTTTGATTTTCTACCATAATATCGCATCTACGATGCTTTGATTCAGAATTAATATTTGCATAAAATTAAAGTAGATTCGGTCTTTCAGTGGAATAATGAGAAGAAAATATTTTACAAGAACCGTAGGTTCGGTATTATGGTAGATATCAATAAAATATGATGTAAAAAGAACCGTAGGTTCGGCATTATTAAAAACAAATGTGATGGCCAACACATATACACAAATAAACATCCATGCAATTTTTTCGGTAAAAGGACGAGAAAACCTGTTAACTAATAATTTCAGAACCGAATTATTCAAATACATTGCAGGCATTTTGAAAAATAATAAGCAATTCTCTTTGGCAGTTAATGGCAATCATGATCACGTACATATATTTTTTGAATTAAACCCAACAACTTCATTGTCTGAGATTATTAGAATAGTAAAAACTAATTCTTCAAAATGGATAAACGAAAACCATTTTGTCAAGGGAAAATTTTTGTGGCAGGAAGGTTATGGTGCTTTTTCTTATTCGCGCTCACAAAGAGATAATGTTATTAAATATATCATAAAGCAGGAAGAGCATCATAAAAAGACAACTTTTAGACAAGAATATTTTGAATTATTACGAAAATTTGAAATAGAATTTGATGACCATTATGTATTTGAATTTTATGATTAATAATTCCGCACCTACGGCGCTTTTTGATTGTTCATATTATTTTCTACCATAATATCGCATCTACGATGCTTTTTTAATTATTGATTATAATTTTCTACACAAGATAAAATATTAATCCAATGTCTAATTTTTTCTTTGCGTTACTTCGCGCCTTCTTTGTGTAACTCTGCGGTTAAATAGAAGATTTTACCGCAAAGGTCGCTGAGAAATTACGCGGAGAACCGCCGAGTTGTATTATTCCATTAATTTGATTTCTAGTAGCATAATGATGAAAACGGAAATTAAAGAACCGTAGGTTCGGCAGTATGGTAGAATAATGGAATAGTGAGAATATCAAGAACCGTAGGTTCGACATTATCAAAAAAAAGCAATGGTAAATACCAAATTACAATACAATATAAATAATTCCGCACCTACGGCGCTTTTTTGATTGTCATATTGATTTTCTATTCAATCAATCTTATATTTACCAATAAAAACATAAATTTCAACAAATAACATGTCACATCCTCCTTCAATATCTCAATTCTCAGAACACCTGTTTTGGGATGTGAAACGTGAGCAAATAGACCTGGATAAAAACATAGATTATGTTATAGGACAAGTATTAGAATATGGCAAGTTTACCGATTGGAAATTGATCAGTAATTATTATGGGATAAATAAAATAGCCGAAATTGCAGTGAACTTTCGGTCACTCGAAAAGAAAACTTTATCATTTATTTCTTTCCTGTCTGGAATACACAAAGAAAAATTTAGACGTTATACCTATCAGCAATCAGTCCCTCCACACTGGAACTTTTGAAGGCACTCATGTCGTTTGATGAGTTTTCCGATTTACGGCTCGTAGGTACTGCATTCCGTTTATCACTCCATCACTCCATCACTCCATCACTCCATCACTCCATCACTCCATCACTCCATCGCTCCAATACTCCATTACCCCATTACTCCATTTCTCCAACATTCATCTATTAGAGTATTATTAAACCAACATTTATTATAACCATTCTAATTTTTTGGTAAATGACAGAAAAAACAAATACCGCTCAAAAGAAAGTGCCCTATCACTTCAAACCTTCCGATATGTCGGTTGAAGAGTGGCAAGTAGCATTACGCCGACAATTTGCTGAAAAACAGAATTTCAAGGTAAAGAATGAAGGAAATCATCCTGTTTTTTCTGATTTTGCAGTTTTTAATCCAATATCGGGAAATGAATATAAAGTTGCCATTCGTAGTAAAGAATTCGGTATGAACTTTTGTGCTTGTCCTGATTTTAAAATAAATGAACTTGGAACCTGCAAACATATCGAGTTTGTTTTACAACAAATAAATGCTGATAAGAAAAATGATGCTTATTGGGACGCAGGTTCTGAATTGGCCTATTCATCCTTAAGTTTAAAATACGGTAGAGAACGTAAAATATTCCTCAGAGTAGGAACAATAAATTTTGAAGCGATAAATCAAATTGCCAAAGCTTTTTTTGATGATGATAATTTTTTAAAAGAAGAAGCATTTTATTTTGTAGAAAGATTTATAGAACAAGTAAAGCAGCACGATCCTGATTTCAGAGTATATGATGATGCACTGGAATATATTATTCAGCTAAGAGATAAAAACCATAGAATAGCAAAAATACATAAGAAATTTCCTGATGGAATCGACAGCAAGCATTTTGATTCGATGATAAAGACCAAATTATATCCTTATCAGAAACAAGGTGTTTTATTTGCTGCTCAGGCAGGAAGAGTACTTTTGGCCGATGATATGGGGCTGGGGAAAACAATTCAGGCCATTGCTACAATCGAGTTGCTTGCGAATGAAGCTGGGGTTAGTAATGTATTGATTATTTGTCCAACTTCATTAAAATATCAATGGAAAAGCGAAATAACAAAATTTACCGATAGAGATATTGTTGTAATAGAAGGACAGCTTGAAAAACGAAAAGAGCAATATCAATCAACCGAATTTTATAAAATAGCCAGTTATGGCGTCGCCTTAAACGATATCGATTATTTAAATAAAATGTCTATCGATTTAGTAATACTTGATGAAGCTCAACGGATTAAAAACTGGAAGACAAAAACAGCTCAAAATATAAAAAAAATCAAATCAGATTTTGCGATTGTTCTTACCGGAACGCCACTAGAAAATCGACTTGATGAATTGCACTCTCTTGTCGAATTTGTTGATAATTACAAACTTGGCCCTTTATTCGGGTTTTTAAATAATCACCAGATTTATGATGAGACCGGCAAAGTAATCGGATACAACAACCTCAATAAAATAAGCGATACATTAAAGGATGTTTTGATTAGAAGACATAAAAATGAAATCCTCAAACAAATTCCTGAAAGAACTGATAAAAACTATTTTGTTGACATCACCAAAGAGCAATATGAGATTCATGATGAATATAAAAATACCGTAGCGCGACTGGTAAATAAATGGAAAAGGCATAAGTTTCTATCTGAAAGCGATAGGCAAAGACTCCTTTTATCGCTCAATTGTATGCGTATGGTTAGCGATAGTACCTATATTCTCGACCAGAAAACAAGACACGATACTAAGATTGATGAATTACTTATCATCCTAAAAGAAATATTTGAAAGTGGTGAAGATAAAGTCGTTATTTTCAGTCAATGGGAGAGGATGACAAGATTGGTTGCCAAGGAACTCGAAAAGATTGATGTGGGTTATGAATACCTTCACGGAGGAATTCCAAGTGTGAAAAGAAAAGATTTGATTGATAATTTTACGAATAAGAAAGACAAACGTGTCTTTCTTTCAACCGATGCAGGTGGAGTAGGTTTAAACCTGCAAGCTGCAAGTGTTGTGATAAATCTTGATATTCCATGGAATCCTGCCGTTCTGGAACAGAGGATAGCACGTGTTCATCGTTTGGGTCAGCATAAATCTGTCAGGGTAATAAATTTGATTTCGAAGGGAACCATAGAAGTAAGGATTTTAGAATTAATTGGATTTAAGCAGTCTTTATTCGATGGAGTGCTTGATGGCGGCGAAGACAAAGTGCTGATGGGCGAAAGCAAGTTCAATAAATTTATGAAATCCGTTGAAAACATTACCGAAACGTCTGTAGAAAAAGATGATCAGGATATTACGGAAAACCAGGAAGATTTTGATTTTAGAAAAGAAAATCAGGAACAAGTTCAAATAAATCAATCAAAAGAAAATGATTTTACCGGAATCGAAAAAACAAAAGAGGAAAACGGTATTGATGATTTGGTTTCTATTGCCATGGGATTTATGCAAAAACTTGGCAACACAATAACTGATATTCAAACAGGCAAAATAAATGTATCATCCTTTATAGAAAATGATAAAAACGGCAAAACAAGTCTTAAAATTCCCGTAAAGGATGAAGAAACATTGGTGAAAGCAATTGGCTCAATCGCTGAAATTCTTAAGAATTTGAAAATTGTGCCGTAGGCATCCCTTCAGGAGAATTTCAAAAACTGGCTTGATGTTTCTCACGATTGCAAGTATATAGACAAAGACAAAGAAACTCATGACCGACTCTTCGATGAATATGACCATATACTTTAGATGTTAGTCAAAATGATAACAAATCCCGAAAAATGGAAACTGTAAACAATCCATTTCGCCTCCCGATAGCTATTGGGACTATCGGGAACGCCTCTTCACCAACTCACCTCAACGCTTAAACACAAAAGTTATAAATATAACTACAATAATCATTATATTTGCCAAAAGCTATATACATGATTAAAACTATGAACATTCAATTGCCGGAAGATATACAATTACGAGCTTCTTATTTGGAGCGAGTGAAACCTTTTATTGGTAAGAATGTCATTAAAGTGTTTACAGGCCAGCGCAGGGTAGGTAAAAGTTATTTGCTTTTTCAGTTGATTCAATTGATCAGGCAACTGAACCCGGAAGCAGGGGTGCTATACATAAACAAGGAAGACCTTGCTTTTGCCGATATTAAAACAGCTCATGATTTAAATGATTATGTATTAGCTCACAAAAGCAAACAGGGAAAAACCTATATTTTTATTGATGAAACATCCACGACAAAAAGCTTTGACACACAGGAAGATGATTATAATGGATGTTCCATGTGGCCGAAATATAAAATTATAAGCACATAAAATACAGGAAATTGAACATTTTGAAGAAGCCCTCCGCTCCTTGTTACTTCACAGCGACATTGATTTGTACTGCACAGGGAACAATGCAAATTTATTATCTGCCGATGTAGCCGGGTATTTGAGTGGGAGAGCCATTGAAATTACTGTTTACAGCCTGTCCTATGAAGAATTTCTGATTTTTCACAAGCTCAACAACACTCCCTCGGCCATGGAAAAGTACATCAAATATGGAGGTCTTCCTTATTTGAAACACTTGGCATTGACAGACGCTATTGTTTTTGAGTATCTTAAAAACATATACAGCACCATTGTTTACCGCGATATCATCAACCGATATGCCATTAGAAATGTTCCTTTCCTGGAGCAGTTGGTACTTTTCCTTGCCGGAAATGTAGGCAGTTTATTTTCAGCGAAAAAAATAAGCGATTTTCTAAAATCTCAGCACGTTAATATAGCACCCAATCAGGTGCAGACATATATTCAATACCTGATGAATGCTTTTCTGGTGCACAAAGTACAGCGATACGACATCATTGGAAAGCGTGTTTTTGAATTCGGTGAAAAGTATTATTTCGAAAATCTGGGTATACGTCACGGCCTCTGGGGATACCGGCCTGAAGATAGAGGGAAAATAATCGAAAACATAGTTTATAATCAGCTGCTTTATAAAGGGTATAGCGTAAAAGTGGGTGTGCTGGGCAGTACTGAAATCGATTTTGTGGGCGAAAAGGATGGTGAAAAACGGTATATCCAGGTAGCACTTACCATAAATGAAACAAAAACAATTGAAAGAGAGTTTGGAAACCTACAAAAAATATCCGATAATTATTCCAAAGAAGTTGTTACCCTCGACGACTTTCATGGCAACACCTTTAAAGGTATAAAGCAAACAAATTTACGATCCTTCTTAATGGAATAAATAATCCAGAAAATGGCGAGTTGGCGATGCTTCCAAAAATAATTTTTGTCAATAATAAATTTAGAATAAGCTAAAGGCTGAAAGCCTGTCGTGTAATAAAAAATTCTATATTATATGACGGACTTTCAGCCCTTTAAAACTTTACAAACTATGCACACAGGGTTACTCCGTCGGCCGATGGATTCACCCTGTGCTTATACATTTCGGGGCTTTGCCCCTTTTTATACCAATTACAGTTCGAAATGCCGCATTGTGTTATAGTATTGGAGAAAGAAACAAGTGTAAAAAATAAAAGTCCGAAAATATTGGCAAACTACGAATCAAGGTTATATGTGTTAGTTGATGCCTATGCGCAAAGAGCCACTGAGAAATTACGCGGAGAACCGCCTAGTTGTGCTATTCAATTAATTTAATTTTTACTTTGTGTGCCTTTGTGCTTTCCTTTGAGAACCTTTTGCCAAGGGCATCCCTTTGGGAGTAGTAAAAAAAAACCGAACCACCAAGGCACTAAAATTTTTAAGCTAAGCTATTTAAAAAGAAATTAGAAAACGATAAATCTTATCATTACAGGGTTTTCGTGAATAAAAGAAAAATACCGCTGAGGATATTGTCGGCGAAATTTCTAAGTTTAAATCAACATTTGTAGAAGCTCTTGAAAAGTTGCAGGAAGAGATATTTATGCAACGCAATACGCTTTCTGATATTCAAAAAGCTATTGAAATTGAGAAAAATAAGCCCGAACAAAAAACCCTTGCCTTGAGCTTGTCGAAAGGAAAGATCAAACATTTTACAGCTATAACCATAAAAACAATTAAAAAAACTTGTATGTTTGTGCTTATAACCAGAAATAATGCTGAATGATTAAAAGAGAATTATATTTAAACCATTTGCGGCAGTTTATCGATAAGCCCCAAATAAAAATTCTCACTGGAATTAGACGCAGTGGAAAATCTTCTATTTTATTGTTATTGAAACAGGAGTTAATACACTCTCATTTTCGGAGTATTTACAATTTCGGAAATTCTATCTCGCCCAAGAAAATTACGATTTATATAATTCCTTCTAGAAATATTTGAGTTTGGGAGGATTCCCTGTAATACATACTTCTAGCGTATAAACTCGAAAGCGAACAAACCATTGAAAGGGAATTCAAACCATTGCTTTCCTTAAGTGATCATTACCCAAAATATGTAGTTACTATGGATACATTTTGGAAAGATTCCATCGAAGGTGTAAAACATATCCACATTGCCGATTTTTTATTGATGGCAAATTTTAGCTGAATTAACAACAAACACGAGCCCTGAAACTGTCGAAGGGACAAACAAAGTGTCACACTAGTCACCTCGAAGCGAAGCGAAGATCCCGCTCATGCGGGAAGAAACCTCGAAGCGAAGCGAAGATCCCGCTTATGCGCATTAGCGTCAACCTATGAGGCTATAAAATTTACTTTTATCAAGTTTAAGAATAGTTTTGCAGTGTGTTAAAAAACAAGAATGATATGGGTATTCAATAATTCTCATTTAATCTTTGTGTCACTCTGTGCTTCTCTGAGTACCTCTGTGTAACAGCTATTTAACTTCGTTTAGGGCTTCGCCGTTCACAGAGGAAGTCCATAAATTTCCTCGGGTTTTGACATGGATTAGTACAACGATTTTAACTCTCTATTTGCAAGTCAACAAACCTTTCAACCTCTCATCCGTCAGCGTTCGACTGAGCTCTCGCCGAAGTCTGACGGACTCAATCTCCATCTAAAGCAAAAATTTCTTTTCTCAATCAATTTTCAGTATCTTTGATAAAACAACAATAAAATGGAGAATTCTCCTGAAATAAAAGCATTTATCCACGAGCACAGCAATCTTTTTTGGTATATTCCTGCCGATAAAAAAGAAGAGATTAGTGCAGAATTGCTGGTGGAGACTATTTTAAACTACGGAGACTTGAATGCTGTAATCATGCTTTCGCATTTACTTGGAATAAAAAATCTTGCGAAAATATTTTTTGATTCTATAAATATAAGTGATCGTCGAAAGGGAAATTACCACGAGCTTACAATAAATTATTTTACCCTCGTTTTTAGAAGATATGCATACTGAGATATTTAGTGACGGACAAATACAAGTTCTGCCATATATAAATGTTTTTCAACGTTCATTTTATATGGTAGGTGGTACAGCCATAGCACTTCATATCGGCCATAGGAGGTCAATCGATTTTGACTTATTTACTCATAATCAGCTTAATAAATCGAACATCAAAAAAAAATTAAGAGAAATACCTTTTAATCAGATCCCAATATTCGAAGATTTCGATCAGCTTCACCTTTTAATTAACAATGTAAAAATTACCTTTTTTAGTTTCCCTTATCCTGTAAACCACGCAATAAAAGTTGATTCAAATATTAGCATACCATCCTTACTGTCTTTGTCAGCCATGAAGGCTTTTGCTTTGGGGCGAAGAGCAAAATGGAAAGATTATGTCGATTTATATTTCATTCTGCGAGATTATTACACTATAAAAGAAATTTGTGTGGAAGCTGAGGGAATTTTTGGTCAACAATTTTCCGGAAAACTA
Organism: uncultured Draconibacterium sp.; assembly: GCA_964616585.1. Classification (GTDB taxonomy): domain Bacteria; phylum Bacteroidota; class Bacteroidia; order Bacteroidales; family UBA12170; genus UBA12170. Next base: position 621 of record CAZTST010000165.1, on the reverse strand, counting down.
TTTCGGCAACAGTTAGCATTTCATCAAGATATTGACTACTCCGAACCCGTTGAGTTTCTTATCCCAGCAGTTCCTGATAACGAAATCAAATCGTTCTTAATAGACAAAGCAACTGATATTTTCGGGGAAATTTTATAGCACATGGAGCATGGAGCAAGCTGGAGTGCAGCGGAAGTCCCGATTCATCGGTAGAGTAAGGAGCACAAACAAAGTTTCCGCTATGCGCTCTGTACTTTGCGCACGTCATCAAACTAAAATAATGGAATAGTGAGAATATAAAGAATCGTAGGTTCGGCATTATGGTAGAATACCATAATATCTTGTCCACGATGCTTTATTAATTCATGATTATAATTTTCTACACAAGATAAAATATTAATCCAATGTCTATTTTTTTCTTTGCGTTACTTGGAACTTCAAACTTCAAACTTGAATTGTAGCAAAGCGAAAATCGGCGAACCGATCCGTCACTTGACGGAGAGCTCAACGAAGTTAAGCCAAACTAGTCACTAGTCACTAGCTATTTGAAACTCCAAAACCCAAGCTCCAAACTCCAAACCCCACGCCCCAAGCTCCAAACTTCAAAAACATAATATTTTTTCACATTTATTTGTCAATCTC
>CAZTST010000164.1:0-9096 GCA_964616585.1 uncultured Draconibacterium sp. | reverse complement strand
ACATGACCTCCTACCCACGGACCGATGGAGATAGAGCTTGGGAAAAAGCAACAGAACCAAGACCTTGGCTGTATCAATCACCAGAGGAAATTCTAATCAAAGCTTCGAATGGAGCAAGTGATTTTGGAAATAAATTTGGTCAGCCACTTATCTGCGGTAGTGTACTCACTTTTGAACATTTTGAAAACGAGAAAAAATTTGGCTTTGATAAAGTGATTATGCAAGCCGGTGGAATTGGATTTGGAAAAAGAGAAGACGCTTTAAAAGATGTTCCGGAAGCCGGTGACGCCATTGTTGTTTTAGGTGGCGATAATTATCGTATTGGAATGGGTGGTGGAGCAGTTTCTTCTGTTGCTACCGGAGAATTTACCAATTCTATTGAACTGAATGCCGTACAACGCGCCAACCCCGAAATGCAAAAACGAGCTTTTAATGCCATAAGAGCCATGATAGAAACGGATAAAAACCCCATTGTGTCCATTCATGATCACGGTGCCGGAGGACATTTAAATTGTTTATCTGAATTGGTTGAGGAAACCGGCGGCATTATCGAAGTTCAAAAACTTCCCATTGGAGACCCTACCCTTTCGGCAAAAGAAATTATAGGAAATGAATCGCAGGAGCGAATGGGTTTGGTAATGAAACCCAATAATCTGGACTACCTGCAGAAAGTTGCAACACGGGAGCGCAGCCCCTTATATATTGTGGGCAAAACAACCGATGATAAACGCTTTAAATTCGCAGCTGATGGGCGTTCGCCTATCGATTTGGATTTGAAAGACTTCTTTGGCAAACCGCCTAAAACAGTTTTGGAAGATCAAAGAACCGTTGCGAACTTTCAACCATTGGCTTATTCCAAAGAAAAGTTACACGAATACCTGAATCAGGTTTTACAATTGGAAGCTGTGGCCTGCAAAGACTGGCTTACAAATAAAGTGGACCGATCGGTTACCGGGAAAATTGCAAAACAGCAATGCGCGGGTTCTATCCAATTGCCACTGAATAATGTTGGCGTTGTTACCATCGATTATGCAGGCGAAAAAGGAATAGCCACATCTATTGGTCACGCTCCCATCAGCGCACTAATCGATCCTGTTAAAGGCTCCCAATTAAGTATAGCCGAAGCATTGACCAACTTGGTTTGGGCTCCAATTGAAGGTAAATTATCGGGGGTTTCCCTGAGTGCCAACTGGATGTGGCCCGCTAAAAACGAAGGTGAAAATGCGCGTTTGTTTGAGGCCGTGAAAGCCGTAAGTGATTTCGCCATCGAATTGGGCATCAATATTCCAACCGGAAAAGATTCGCTTTCAATGACTCAAAAATATGAAGACGATGTCGTATATTCTCCTGGCACAGTCATTATTTCCGGCGTGGGTGAAGTAACTGATGTGAAGAAAGTAATTGAACCCGTTTTGCAAAACATTAGGGATAGCAAGCTGTTTTATATTGATTTGTCTTTTGAAAGTAAAAAATTAGGAGGAAGTAGTTTCTCTCAAATTCTGAACAAGCTTGGTCAGGAAACTCCCGGAGTTAGGGATGCGAAAAAATTTAAGATTGCATTCAACCTGGTTCAGGAAATGATTGAAGACAAACTAATTCTTGCTGGTCACGATATATCAGCCGGAGGCTTAATTACTGCATTGCTGGAAATGAATTTTGCAAATATTGAAGGTGGTTTATCCGTATCACTCGATAAACTATTCGAATCCGATATTATCAAACTATTATTTGCTGAAAATCCCGGAATCCTGATTCAAACAAATCACATAGAAGAAGTTGAAAAACGGCTTCGTTCCTCGCAAATTGTTTATGCCCTGATTGGAGAACCTATAAGCCAAAGAGAGTTGAAAATTGAACATGGAGGTCAGAATTTCACATTCGACATCAATGCTTTACGCGATACCTGGTATAAATCATCCTATTTAATGGATAAGATTCAAAGCGGGAAAAATCTGGCTAAGGATCGTTTTGATAATTATAAAAATCAGGCATTGTCCTTTTCGTTTAATTCCACTTTTGAAGGAAAGCTTAATCAATATGGATTGAACCTAAAACGCGAAGCTTCTACCGGAATTAAAGCCGCAATTATCCGTGAAAAAGGCGTAAACGGCGACCGCGAAATGGCTTATTCACTTTACCGGGCAGGGTTTGACGTGAAGGATATTCATATGACCGACCTGATTGCAGGTCGGGAAAATCTGGAAGACGTCAATATGATTGTTTTTGTGGGCGGCTTTTCCAATTCAGATGTATTGGGTTCTGCTAAGGGTTGGGCCGGTGCTTTCCTTTACAATGAAAAATCAAAAAAAGCATTGGATAATTTCTATGCACGAAAAGACACTTTAAGTCTTGGTATTTGCAATGGATGTCAGTTGATGGTTGAACTCGGCTTGGTTTACCCGGAGCATAAAGAACAAGCTAAAATGTTGCATAACGCAAGTGGCAAATTCGAATCAGGGTTTATCAATGTAGATATTGTAAAGAATAATTCGGTCATGCTAAAAACCCTTGCAGGTAATAAATTAGGGATTTGGGTAGCTCATGGCGAGGGAAAATTCAGTTTTCCTTATGAGGAAAGCAAATACAATATTCCATCGAAATTTAGCTATGAAAATTATCCAGCCAGTCCAAATGGTTCCGACTTTAATACAGCTGCCATTTGTTCGAATGATGGTCGACATTTGGCGATGATGCCTCACTTAGAAAGAGCTATTTTCCCATGGCAATGGGCTCATTATCCTTCTGATAGAAAAGAGGATGAAATTACACCCTGGTTAGAAGCCTTTGTGAATGCACGTAAATGGGTGGAGGAAAAAACGAAGTAAATTAAGACTAATCCATAATTACGTTTTTCTTTGTGTTCCTTTGTGATTCCCTTAGTGAACCTTTGTGGTTTAATTTTTTTCAATTTACCACAAAGGCGCCCAAAGGATTGCACAAAGTCGCTCAAAGGAATATATTCAACAATATATAATTAAATATACTGAGCCGTGTAGGATTTCCGATTTTCGATGAGTTGATCAGGAGTTCCTTCAAAAACAATCTCTCCACCTTTATCTCCGCCTTCCGGCCCAAGGTCAATCACCCAATCGGCACTTTTAATCACTTCCATATTGTGCTCGATTACAACAATTGAATGTCCGCTATCAAGCAAAGCGTAAAATGCTTTTAAGAGCTTGTCGATATCGTAAAAATGCAAACCGGTAGTAGGTTCATCAAAAATAAAAAGGATTGGATTTGCCTGTTCGCCTTTAGATAAGAAAGAAGCGAGCTTAATACGTTGAGCTTCACCCCCACTCAGGGTACTTGATGGCTGCCCCACTTTCAAATAGCCCAAACCAACATCTTGCAAAGGTTTTAACTTACTGCCAATTTTTCGTATGATTGAACCTTCGTTTTCGAATTGATTAAAAAATGCCAGTGCTTGATTGATGGTCATATCCAAAATATCGTGCACGTCTTTTTCGTGGTATTTTACATCGAGCACTTCGTCTTTAAAACGTTTGCCTTCACATTCATCACATACCAAATGAATATCGGCCATAAACTGCATTTCAATCTTCACCTGACCATCTCCTTCACAAGTCTCGCAGCGTCCTCCCGGAATATTAAAACTAAAAAAGCCGGGTTTATAGCCTCGTACTTTCGCCATTTTTTGGGATGAAAATAAAGTACGAATATCGTCCCAGGCTTTCACATAAGTAGCCGGATTCGAACGGGAAGAGCGGCCTATAGGATTTTGGTCGATCAGTTCCACATCTGTTATTTGTCTCAAATCACCGCCAATGGCATCGAACTTTCCTGTTATGTTAGCATATCCGCCATAATGTTTTTTTAAGGCAGGATAAAGTATGCTTTTGATTAATGTGGTTTTGCCCGATCCACTGACTCCCGTAACCAGCGTTAAAACATTAAGTGGAATTTTCAGACTTATATTTTTTAGATTGTTTTCGCGGGCTCCTTTTAATTCGATATAATTACGCCATTGTCTTCTATAATCGAGGCGACTAACTTTTAATTTACCCGCAATATATTGAGCGGTAAGACTTACAGTATCCTTTTTTAATTCTTCTACAGTGCCTGCAAATACGAGCTCACCACCTTGATAACCGGCTTTTGGGCCAATATCGATGATGTAATCAGCAGCCTGTATAATTTCTTCGTCATGCTCCACCACGATGACTGTATTTCCAATGTCTCGTAAATTCTTCAAAACCTTAATCAAACGTTTTGTATCGCGAGAATGCAATCCAATACTTGGCTCGTCTAAAATATAGATAGAACCAACCAAACTGCTTCCCAATGAAGTGGCCAGATTAATTCTTTGTGATTCGCCACCCGATAAAGTGTTTGATAAACGATTTAAACTAAGATAAGGCAAACCAACATCGAGTAAAAATTGTATTCTTCGGTTAATTTCTTCAAGTATCCTTTTGCTAATTGCTGTTTCGTATATATCCAATTTCAAATTTTGCATAAATACTTGAAGTTCCTCAAGAGGCATCTTTACTAAATCAGAGACGCTTTTTCCTCCAACTTTTACATAATTAGCATCTTTTCGCAGCCGTGTTCCTTCACAATCAGGGCAAACTGTTTTTCCGCGATATCGCGATAGCATAACCCGGTATTGAATTTTATACGATTGCTCTTCAACTTGTTTGAAAAAAGCATTTAGTCCTTCAAAATATTTATTCCCTGCCCAAAGTAAATTGTATTGCTCCAAACTGAGTTCTGAAATTGGTTTATGAATTGGGAATTTGAATTTTTCCGCACTCAATATGAGCTGTTTAAGCCATTCGCTCATTTTCTCACCTTTCCATGGCGCAATAGCCTCTTCATAAACAGATAGAGATTTGTTAGGAATAACTAAATCAGGATCTATTCCGATGACTGAGCCAAATCCATCGCATTTTTTGCAAGCTCCATAAGGATTATTAAAAGCAAAAAGATTTACGCTTGGCTCCTCGAAGCTAATGTCGTCTTTTTCGAAAAGACTTGAAAAAGAAACTGATTTCGTAGTTCCATCATCATTATAAACTAAAATAGAGCATGTGCCATGTCCTTCATAAAAAGCAGTTTGGACCGAATCAGAAACTCTACTTAAAAAATCACCTGATTTATCAGTACTTAATCTATCAACAACCAAATCAAATTGTGTACTCTTTTTAAAAGCTGATAAATCGCTTAATGCTTCATCAATTCGAAGAATATCGCCATTTAGTTTTACACGATTAAATCCCTGTTGAGCAAGTATTTGCAATTGTTCTTCTAAAGTCCTATCAGTTTTAAGAGAAATCGTAGTCAATATCAAAAAACGAGTATTTTCCGCCAGATTTTCTACAAAATCAAGAGTATCTTTAACAGTATGCCTTTTAACCAACTTACCGGAAACAGGAGAATATGTTTTGCCAATTCGAGCGAACAGTAATTTTATATACTCATAAATCTCTGTACTTGTTCCAACAGTAGAACGCGGATTGCGACTAATTACCTTTTGTTCTATCGCGATAGCGGGTGAAATTCCTTTTATATATTCCACATCGGGCTTATTCATTCGGCCTAAAAACTGACGAGCATAAGAACTCAGACTCTCTACATAGCGTCTTTGCCCTTCAGCAAAAAGCGTATCGAAAGCCAAAGATGATTTTCCGGAACCAGATAAACCGGTGATAACCACAAACTTATTTCGTGGAATAGCAACATCAATATGCTTTAAATTATGAATATGAGCATCTTTAATTAAGATGAATTTTTTAGGATCGAGATGCTGAAGTGGGTCGTTTGCCATTGAAATATATTTGAGCCTCAAATTTTAAGCCTGCAAAATTAACGATAAAATTTGCTTTTGATTGATTTTTTCCCTTAATTTGCTTTTACTTTTTGATTGAAGTAAAAATATTATTCACAAAAACATAATTATCGATATAAACCTTTACTCTTTTTAAGCAACTAGAAAAGGAGGAAATATGAAAGCATCCAATCCTAGCGATCAGGATCTCATAAAAAGGTATTTATCAGGTAATGAATATTCACTGGAAATCATTATTAATCGCCATAAAAATAGAGTATATTCTTATATTTTAATGGTTGTTAAAAACACTCAAATTGCTGATGACTTATTTCAGGATACTTTTATTAAAGTTATAAACACTTTAAAATCTGGCACTTATAACGAAGAAGGCAAATTTATTCACTGGGTTATGCGGATTGCCCACAATTTAGTGATTGATCATTTTCGCAAGAAAAAACGCTTTCCTATCAAAGAAAATTCAACTGAAAAAGATACTTTTGAGTTATTAAATATTAAAACGGAATCGATTGAAGATATTATAATAACCGACCAAATACACAAAGATTTAAGAGTGTTGATCGATCATCTTCCTGCTGAACAAAAAGAGGTTCTTATTATGCGGCATTATATCGGCATGAGTTTTAAAGATATTGCTGAGGAAACAGATGTTTCGATTAACACTGCTCTTGGTCGTATGCGTTATGCCATTCTGAATATCAGAAGATTAGTTGAAGAAAATAACATCTCCCTTTCACATTCTTACTAATATTTAATAATATGCAATAATGCCAAATTTGAAGCGTTAATAACATAGTATTAACCTAAAAATGGCCTATGCCCAGAAATTCTACTCTTGAAAATTTTTACCCGAATAAGTCAAAAAACAAAATCATGAAAAATCAGGAGATCATGTGGCCTGATTCTCAAACGATTAATTACTTATTGTCTTATTCAAAAGCTTTAACTGTTTTAAAAAGTCCGATTAGAAAGGGTAAAACACGGACAATATTTCGATTAATTCTGAATTAAAAAAAGGTCGTCCAGCTATTGTGGACGACCTTTTTAATTGAATATTGATTAACGATTTGAGAACTTCTAAAATCCTTGTTCGTTTATCCTTGTTCGATATTCAATAAGCTTTTTAGTATAGCTATTTTCTCACTGAAAACATTTAGACTAAGCTCCAAGAGTTGCAACCATTACTGCTTTAATGGTATGTAAACGATTTTCGGCTTCATCAAAAACAATTGATGCTTCCGATTCAAATACTTCCTCTGTGACTTCCATTCCATCCAATCCGAATTTCTGAAATATTTCTTCTCCAACTTTTGTTTCACGATTATGGAAAGCAGGAAGACAATGCATAAACTTAACTTTTGGATTGCCTGTCAATTCCATTGTTTTGGCATTTATTTGATATGGTTTTAGCAATTTTATACGCTCAACCCATACTTCATCAGGTTCTCCCATCGATACCCAAACATCAGTATATAAGAAATCACAACCTTTTACGCCTTCTGCTACATTGTCGGTAATGGTGATTTTAGCACCTGTTTCTTTGGCTATTTCTCTAGCCTGTGCAACTAATTCTGCTGTGGGCTGAACTTCTTTTGGCGCAACAGCACGAAAATCCATTCCCATTTTAGCTGCACCAATCATTAGAGAATTGCCCATATTATTTCTGGCATCACCTAAATAGGCAAAAGAAATTTGATGTAATGGCTTGTCTGAATGCTCCATCATGGTCATAAAATCGGCCAAAATTTGGGTTGGGTGAAACTCATTTGTTAGTCCATTCCAAACAGGAACTCCTGCATATGCGCCAAGTTCTTCAACAATTGACTGTGCATATCCTCTGTATTCAATACCATCGTACATTCTACCAAGTACTCGAGCTGTATCTTTCATCGACTCTTTATTGCCAATTTGAGAACCCGACGGGCCTAAATAAGTCACATGTCCTCCCTGATCGTTCACCGCAACTTCAAAAGCACAACGTGTTCGCGTAGAGGCCTTTTCGAAAATCAGAGCAATATTTTTTCCTTTTAAAAGCTGAGTTTCTGTTCCAGCATATTTTGCTTTTTTTAAGTCAATTGACAAATCAAGCAAGAATTTGATTTCTTTCGGACTAAAATCCAAAAGCTTTAAAAAATTTCGATTTCGTAAATTAAAAGCCATCTTTTACAATTTAAATATCAATTAATCAATCTTTTATGTCCAAGTAAATGGACAATGCAAAACTATGCTTTTTCGCCTGAATACAAATGCTCTATTTGAATAATTTTCTCTTTTTTTTATGTTTATTTTTCGTGAACGGCCTTAGACCTCAACGAAGTTAAATTTTATGAATTGGTGAATTGGTGGCCTTTTTTCTTGCCACTAAAGCTCAAAAACACCAAAAACACACCAAAATTTTAGAAATAAGTAAATTATAAATGAAATTGAGACAGTTTCTGAATTAAAAACCGGATTAATTATTTAATGAAACCTAAAAAAAAAAGTAATTTTACCCAATGATCATTTTAAACAGACCGCAAACCGATCCGTTTTTTAATTTGGCGGCAGAAGAATATTTGGTTAAAAGCAGCAAAGAACCTCTTTTTATGCTTTGGCAAAATACGCCTTCAGTTGTGATTGGAAAACATCAAAATGCTCTTAAAGAAATCAATATTAGATTTTTACGAGAAAATAATATTCCGGTTATTCGACGCATTTCCGGTGGAGGAACAGTTTATCACGATTTAGGAAATCTGAATTATAGCTTTATCGATTTTGGTGCAAGAGAGAGTTTGGTTAATTTTAAAAAGTATAGTCAACCAATTATTGATGTATTACAAACTTTGGGAGTTGATGCAAAATTAGTTGGTAAAAGCGATTTGAAAATTGGTCATTTAAAATTTTCTGGCAATGCCTCACATGTATATAAAAATACAGTATTGCATCATGGAACTTTACTCTATTCTTCAGAATTAAACAATCTGGAAATAAGTATCAAAGCCAATGAAAATATTTTTAAAGATAAAGCCGTTAAATCAAACCGAAGTGAAGTTACTAATATTCAGTCTTATATATTAGAACCATTGCCATTAAATAGTTTTAAACAACTAATTTTCGATCATATTTATAATACAAATACAGATGTTGAAATCCGTGATTTTACTGATTTTGAGTTAATTGAAATACAAAATCTTGCAGAAGAAAAATATAAAAGTTGGGAATGGAACTTTGGTTATTCTCCTCAATATCAATATAATGGAATTATAAAATCAAAAAAAGAATTATTACATTTTATTTTAAAAGTAAAA
>CAZTST010000163.1:0-9097 GCA_964616585.1 uncultured Draconibacterium sp. | reverse complement strand
AAATACAAACCGAAACTTTTAGGACGTTTTTCTAAATTATTTGGAGGAATAATTTTAATTTTTCTTTGTGTTTATTTGCTTTTTCAATAATCCGGCGAATGAAAAAATGTTTCTTTGCAAAAGAATTGATAAGCTATATTTTGTTTCATCTTTAAATTATTATCATGTCAAAAATTAGAATTACAAAAGAATTTAAATTTGAAACAGCTCACGCTTTAAAAGGTTACGATGGGCTTTGCAAAAATATTCACGGTCATTCGTACGAATTATTGGTTACAATAATTGGCGAACCGATTGAAAATCAAAATTCTCCAAAATTAGGAATGGTAATGGACTTTGGCGATTTGAAAAAAATTGTACGAGAAGAAATAGTCGATCAAATGGATCATGCTTTAGTATTGAATAAAAATTCTGAAGAAGCTAATAATCTATTTGGACGTGATGAAATGTTCAATCGTGTGCTTTTGGTTGATTATCAACCTACTAGCGAGAATATGTTAGTAGATTTTGCTTCACGTCTTCAAATACATTTTCCAAAAGGAATTAAACTCCATAGCATGTTATTGCGAGAAACTGTAACTTCTTATGCTGAATGGTTTGCTGCCGACCAAGATTAACTTCTTCTGTGTTTACTTTTATTAGATTTATCTGTTTCTGAATGTTCTGAACCTTCTTTATTCACTTTTGGTTTCCGAGCCAAAAGCTTTTTAACAAGATCAGGTCTATCTTTTAAAACACGTCTTATCCAAGCCATGTTTTCGCTTTTATACCAAAAGAAAAAGCGATGCTGATCCAGCTTTTCTTGTTTTTCTCGTGCCGTATAAACTTTTTCCAATGTATATGGGTGATAACCGGAATAATATGCCACTGTTGCAACAGTCATAGGTGTTGGCGTAAAATCCTGAACCTGCTCCAAATGAAATCCCATATCTTTTGTTTCGGCAGCCAAATTGGCCATATCTTCAAGTTTAGATTCCGGATGTGATGAAATAAAATAGGGTATAAGCTGAATTCTTTTTCCTAATTTTTGGTTTATTTTATCGAACTGCTTCTTAAATGAATGAAAATAAGAAAAAGAGGGTTTCCGCATCATTTTTAAAGTATCGTCCGAAGTGTGTTCAGGTGCAACTTTCAAACGTCCGCTAACGTGGCGATCGAGCAACTGACGCATATATTCATTCATTATTTTTTCATCACCATCTTTATTATAATCTTTAACCAATAAATCGTAACGAATTCCACTTCCAACATAAGCATTTTTCACTCCCGGATGGGCATCAACTTTCTTGTAAATATTTAGCAAAGGCTGATGAGAAGTGTCCAAATTATTACATACACTTGGATGAATACAAGATGGACGCTTGCACTGATCGCATAAATCCTGATACTTGCCTTTCATTTTGTACATATTGGCTGATGGGCCGCCTAAATCCGATATATTTCCTTTAAAATCAGGCATCATTGTCATTTGATCCACTTCGCGCATTATGGAAGCTTCTGATCTTGAAGCTATAAATTTCCCCTGATGAGCAGAAATAGTACAAAAACTACATCCGCCAAAACAACCGCGATGCATATTTACTGAAAATTTAATCATTTCAAAAGCCGGAATTGCTCCTCGCTTTTTATATTTTGGATGAGGTAAGCGGGTATAAGGCAAATCAAAAGAAGCATCAATTTCCGATTCCGTCATAGTTGGAAATGGCGGATTGATTACAACAGTCTGATCACCAATATTTTGCGCTATACGTTTGGCAGTCACTTGATTAGATTCCTGCTCGATATGACGAAAATTTTTAGCGTATTTCAATTTATCTTTGATGCATTCGTCATGCGAATACAATTCAATTTCGCGCCAACTCTTATTTACCGGAATTTCTTTTCCTTTTGGCAGAATAATCCCTGTCTGAGGAATAGTATCTAAAGACTCGAATGGAATTCCCTTTTTAAGCAATCTTAAAATCGTAAGAAGGGGCTGCTCACCCATTCCATAAACTAACATATCGGCTTTGCTATCTATTAGTATAGAAGGCTTTAGCTTATCCGACCAATAATCGTAATGTGTAACTCTACGCAATGAAGCTTCTACACCTCCAAGAATAATTGGAACATCCGGATATATATTTTTCAAAATATTGCTATATACAATAGATGAATAATCTGGACGAAAACCTTTTTCTCCACCAGGTGTATATGCATCGTTTGAACGCAGGCGTTTGTTGGCAGTATAATGATTTACCATACTATCCATATTTCCAGCGGTAACGGCAAAAAACAACTTTGGTTTACCGAATTTTTTAAAATCGCGTAAATCGTCTTGCCAATTTGGTTGAGGAATAATTCCGACACGTAAACCTTCTGCTTCAATCATTCGGCCAATAACAGCTGCCCCAAATGCAGGATGATCGACATAAGCATCGCCGGTAATTAATATAACATCCAGTTCTTCCCAGCCGCGCGATAACATTTCTTTGCGCGTAATCGGAAGCCAATCGTTTATGCTTGGTTCTTTATACATTGCGGCAAAGCTACAACAAATCGAATTAAGTGATTCGTTTTGCTTTTTTCGCTTAAGGGTCAGGAAAATATCCTTAGTTTTGCTCAGAAAATTAAAAGAATGTCGATTAAACTGGAAAACATCAGTAAGATTTACGGAAAACAATTTGCTTTGAAAAATGTTTCCATAAATATAAATCAAGGAGAAGTTGTGGGATTATTAGGCCCTAATGGAGCAGGAAAATCGACCTTAATGAAAATAATCAGTGGATATTTGCCTCCAAGTGAAGGTAAAGTATTTATTTATGGTATTGATATTGAGAATTATAGCGAAAAGGTAAAAAGCAAAATTGGCTATTTACCTGAAAATAATGCTTTGTATTTAGATATGTATGTGCGCGAATATTTACATTTTGTGGCGAAATTATATAGTCGCAAGAAAGTAAATGAAGACGTGAACAATGTTATTCAATTATGTGGATTAAGTCCTGAACAAAATAAGAAAATTGGCGCTCTTTCAAAAGGTTATCGACAACGTGTTGGTTTGGCGCAGGCCTTAATTCATAAGCCTGATGTATTGATTTTGGATGAACCAACCAGTGGTCTGGATCCTAATCAATTAGTAGAAATAAGAAAGTTGATTAAGGAGATAGGAAAGGAAAAGACTGTTTTACTTTCTACACATATTATGCAGGAGGTTGAGGCTATTTGTAATCGGGTAATTATTATCAATAAAGGTAAAGTTGTTGCCGATGATCTTACGGAAAATTTATCAAAATATATGTCAGGTGGAGAAAGAATATTGCTTGAACTTGATGAAGCTATCAATGAAGAAGAATTCAGCCAAATTCAAGGAATTCTTAGTCTAAGATTAATTGGCACAAATACTTGGGAAATTCAATCCGATAGTAAAATAGATGTCCGTCAGCAACTTTTTGGATTTGCTGTTAAACGAGGTTTAAATATTCGCTCTTTACAAAAAGTAGAAAGTACTTTAGAACAAATTTTTCAGGAACTTACTGCGGATAGTTAATTTTAACGGCTTGAATATGGTAAGAAAAGTATATATCAGGATATAAAAAATGATTCTTGTATTGAGCACGCCGAAATAAGGTTGGATATTTTTTGATTCTTAAGCTATTAAGCCCACAGGATTTTTTTGAAATCCAACATCGTAGTAGATAACCTTGCATAAGATTTCAACCTTATTCCATTATTTGTCCACGACTTATCAAAATGTCTAAACTTCAAAACTCTACGAAGGTTCAATCCCAAACCCCAAAAACTCTACGAGGGTTTTGAACCCTCGTAGAGTTATACATTTCTGAATAGTTATATAGTAGGTTTATATCAAAAGAATAAGGTTTTGTGCTAATCTATATTCCGCAAATTAGAATCGAAATTTGATTCTATCTTTACTTTATAAGAAGTGTCAGATTTTTGATTAAAGATAAATTCCTGCCGATTTCAGCAATCACTCTTTCTATTATAAAGGAGAGCAATAAATAGGGTAAAGGTTTAGTGTAATTGTTTGAAAAAAATATTTAGGCAAATCTTAATTCACGTATTTGTCTTAAACCCCAACTAAGAATAAAAGATATTGCAAAAAATGTAATTGCCACCATAATAGTTGTTTGAGGAAGTGTTGCGTGGTTAGATGCTTGCATATAAAAAATACCGCCAAGACCAAGGCCAAGCAAAATTAATCCTCCAATTAATTCAAATTCCCAGGCAAGATATAGTGTAACTAAAAGTAAAAACCAAGGTATAGAATCTGGAAGATTCCTAAGTATGTTATCAATTGTAATTCCGTAATTTAAAGCACCTGTAAAGATTGCAATGCTAACCATAGTAAGACCTATAAGTAGCATTCCAAAACGAGCTATCGTCTGAAAAAAATTGGCTAGACTTAGTATCATGTCAAGTTAGTTTTAAATCAAATTACAAGTCAAAAATACAATTTTTAATTGTATTTCATTTAGTTTTTCGCTACAAATATACGAAATTAATTATTAACTATACGTTCAAATTGATTTTTGGTTACAATTAGTAAGTTGGAAGCCGGTAAACGTTTTGTCATTTCTCGCCAATTATCATCTTTTTGAAACACTATTTTAAAAATAGGAAGTGCTTCTTCTACCATACCGTTATTAGCCATAGTAACAGCTTTCCAGTATTTCATTTCTATATTTTCAGGTTGCATTTCTTCGGCAGCTGCATATTCTTTAAGAGCTAAGGGCATATTGTTATGCTCTACAGCCAAATCGCCTTGGTTCATATGTTCATAAGCTCGATGAACAAAGAGTAAACGACTCAGCTCAATTAATGGGTCTGAATGATCATCTACGCGCAAATCTACTTTTTTATCTTGCCATTCAGCTACTTTTTCAGAGCCGACAACAAGCAAAGCAGCCGATTGTTTTCCACGTATATCGCCACCTGCTTTTTGTGCTGCCAAAAGAACCTGAACAATTCTTTCTGCTAATGGTAAATCAGCATTTTGAATAAATGCCAATTCCATTGCCGGTACAATATTATCGTTTAACATCATATTTGCTTGAACGGCAAAATTATTGCCAACAATATGATGAGCTGATTGAACACATTTTGCGCCGGTAAATGATGAAACTGAGCCTTGATTGTCGAGAAGAGCCAACTGTCTGAAATCACGACCGTTATCAGCTTCAATCAATTGATTTAAAGCGGTTTCGGCCGAAAGGCCATTTTCCATTAATTTTAATCCATCAGGACCAAATGCAGGATTGATAAACGATTGAGTGGCTACAACGCCAACACCGGATTTTCCCCAACTGACCAAAGTACCAACAGAAAACCAATGACTTTGAACGCCAACACCCATTTCTCCGGTAGCTGTATCTCGGGCAACTATAGAAAATGTGTGAGCAAAAGGCTCGTTTGATTTATAAGTTTGTGATTTTATTGTTAGTGAATTTGTTATTAAAAGTACAACAATTAATGCTATTTTTTTCATTTTCAAATTTTTATATGTTTAAAGCAACGCAAATTCCACTGCTTTTTCTGCATGAATTCTGGTCGTATCAAAAACCTGTATTGGACTATCTTTTTGTTTTATAAGAAGTGGAATTTCAGTACAACCCAAAATAACACCTTCAGCACCTTGAATTTGAAGTTTTTTAATTATTTCTTGATATTTTTTGCGTGATTCATCTTTTATATTTCCAAGAATGAGCTCTTGATAGATGATATCGTGAACTGTTTGGCGATCGATTTCATTTGGTATTACAACCTCAAGACCATGCTCTTTTTCCAAACGTCCTTTATAAAAATCCTGAGTCATTGTAAAGTTAGTGCCTAATAAACCGATTTTTTTAATTCTTTTTTCTTTGATTTTCTCAGCTGTTGCATCAACAATATGAAGAATTGGAATGGATATTTTGGCAGTCATTTCAGGAAACATCTTATGCATGGTGTTAGTGCAAATCACTATAAAATCAGCACCTCCTTTTTCTACTTTTTGAGCTGCATCTATCATTATATCAGTTAGTTTGTTCCAATTTCCGGCATGTTGTAACTGCTCAATCTCATTAAATTCGACTGAATACATCAGACTTTTTGCTGAATGTGTACCACCCAAGATTTCTTTTACTTTTTGATTAATCAATTGATAATAAACAGCCGATGATTCCCAACTCATTCCGCCTATTAATCCTATAGTTTTCATATAGTCTATTTTGGAATCAAAGATAGCAGTTTTATTCAAAATGATAAATTACTGACAAACGAATACTACGAAAATTAAAATCATTTATTCCATGTTCAAATTGCAGTCCGAAGTTTAAGTTATTTTCTCTAGTTGTTTGTAAACGAGACCTATAAACAAGAGGTCGATCGCCATTATTAATATAACCATGAAAACCTGCCAGCTCATTACTAAAAGTAAATAAATCAGAATTTAATTGAAACCCAACTCCATAAAGCACAGCATCATCTTGAAAATACCTGACCAAATTAGTTTGCCATGCATAAAAACCAAGAGTGGCATATAGCCTAAGCGATTGAAAATAAGTAAGTTTTAAAGGAAATGATTTCCCTGCACCTAGATCAAAAAAATAACCGGGAGAATCTGCAAATCGGGCAGAGCCAAATTCATTTCCTGAAGCAGTTCTAATATTAATTCCAATTAATATATCAGGCCATTTAGGATGATCTTTTATAAGTTGAATTTGTGTGCCAATATATAAATCGCCATAAGCATGACCATTTCCTTCATAATTTCGCGAAAAGCGTTGATCTCGAATTAGTGTATCATGCGAAAAAAACTCAATTGGAACTATTGAAAATTGAAGACCTACCTTATCAGTTAAAAGCGGAATGAAAATCTTTGAAAGCAAATTATATGTTTGCTCATGTGAATTAAAATGACCTTCCAATGCTGATTCTATTTCTAAATTAGTTTTGATTAAACCTTGTGTGATATTAGGAACCGGAAAGGCATTTGGACCAAAGTATGCAGGAGACATAATTAGATAATCTTGCCAAGGAGTAAATCCATCGTGCTCGTGGATTTCGTACCACCACCAATGGTAGTTTTGAGCGAAAACAAGACTGTTAATAGACACTAAAAATATAAATAATAGTCTTTTTCTCAATTGATTATATTATTTTGGACTCAAATTTAGATATTTTAATGGTCTAAACGACGTTTTTTTACATAACCACCTTTAGTGGCCTTAATGCTACTATAAATAATAAAAGCTCCCGGGTCTATTTTATCAATTTCTTTTTCCATCTCGGCAATTTCCAAACGAGTAATTACTGTATAAACTATATCAGTTTGCTCTAGATTGCAGCCTTTTTTTCCATAACCACGTTTGCCTGAATATATTGTAACGCCTTTGCTCATTTTTTCCGTAATCATTATGCGTATATCTTCACTTTTTGTCGAAATGATAGTTAATCCGGTATATTCATCCACACCTTCCACAACAAAATCAACAGTTTTAGAAGCAACTATATAAGTTAATATAGCGTAAAGTGCAATTTCAACGGATAAAATATATGCACCGAAAAGGAAAATTATTATATTGAAAATCAATATAATATCGCCCATACTTAATCCTGTTTTCTTATTAAGATAGATAGCAAGAACCTCAGTTCCATCAATTACTGCACCGCCTCTAATAGAAAAACCAATTCCGGCACCAAGGAAAAATCCACCAAAAACAGCAATTAGTAATTTGTCGCTAGTTACAACCGGATAAGGAATAAATTGCAAAGCTAAAGCCAAAAATATAATAGCCAAAATGCTTTTTATCGCAAACTGTTTTCCTAAATGAGTTAGACCCAAAAACAAAAAAGGGAGATTAATAAAGACGATTAATATTGGAAGCGAAAAGCCTGTAACTTCTTTTGTGAGCAATGAAATACCCATAACTCCACCATCTATAAAACCATTTGGCAATAAAAATCCTTTTAGACCAAAACCTGCTGAGGCAATTCCTATAAATATCCAAAAACCATCACGTAGAAAGTGAATAAAGTCAATCTCGGCTATTGCCAATTCTGCTAAAAGCAATGTTTGAGTAACTCTTTCCTTTCTTTTTTCGTGACGTGTTTTTAAACGCTTAAAAATTATTTTCTTAAAAAACCTTAGCATTGAAATACTTTTTTGTAAAAATAATAAGAAAACGATTGAAAACGAATATAATACGTTTTAAATTAAGCAATCGCATCAAATAGAATCCTGTTTTTTTCGTATATTTTTAATTTCTCTTTAATTTTTTCTTTTGTTTCCTTAGAAGCAAACGAAACTTCTAAAGCATTTAAATTCAGTTTATAGAGTTCTTTGCAATCAAAACCTTGTTTTAGGAGCAAAAAATATTCCTGAGCCAATGATGTTGAAAACATGGCAGGATCGTCTGAATTGATAGTGCAATTTACTCCTTTATCCAATAGCTCCCGAATAGGATGCATTTCTCCATCTTTCACAATACCAAGAGCATAATTACTTGATGGAGAGATTTCTAAGGTGGTTTTATTTTCAATTAAATGCTTAATCAATTTTGCGTCCTCCAAACTTCGAATTCCGTGACCTATTCTTTCTGCGCCGAGTGAATTGATCGCGCCCCAGATACTTTTTGCGCCTGCTGTTTCGCCGGCATGAGCTACTAATCTCAATCCTTTGGATTTTGCTTTTTTAAAGGCATCGGTAAATAATTCCGGTGGAAAACCTTGTTCGGGACCACCAATGCCTAAGCCGATAAACAGACCTCTTTTATAACCTTCAATTACAAAATCTACCACAGCCATTTGAGAATCAACTAGTTCGCGAGAAATATCGGGGATAAAATTTATTTTAACATTATATTTTTCGCTTCCCAGTTTAATGCCTTTTTCAATTGCAAGAAGAATTTCCTCCGTTTCAAACTTTTGCACAATAAAAGAAGCACTAATATAGGCTTCGGAATAAACAATATTTTGTTCAGATTGTTGGCGATAAAATTCTGTGATAATATAGGTATAGTCTTCCGGTTTTTTTAATGCAGTGATTGCAAGAACATATACCTGCAGAAAATGTCCAAAATCTCGAAAAGCAAAGAAACTTTTCCATTCTGCGAGT
>CAZTST010000162.1:0-9126 GCA_964616585.1 uncultured Draconibacterium sp. | reverse complement strand
TTTGTTTAGCAGAATTCTTTATCGCATATCAATAATGTCAGCATTCGGGTATTTCGAAGCATCGAAAGTAAAAGCTTTAGCTCCCAAAGCAACATCGGTTAAGTATTCTTTAATTATGTAAGAGAACACATTTTTATCGAAATCATAAATAATAAATGCTGCTAATTGCATTTTATCTTTTTCAATTTTTAGATGAACAAAATCAAAACTGCTGTCTTTTGCATTAGGCTTAAGTTTGAGCAAATAATATTGCCGATTGTTTTCGGAATATTCTTTTTCCAGATTAGCGTCATAATCATCAGAATAAGATGATAAAAGCTTAGTTGGACTGAATGATTCTTCTTTATCAACTTCATTTATTTGCACTTCTTCGGCATCGGCAATGTATGTCCAAATAGTTTTGCCATCGCAAATTATTTCCTGTCCTGCAATTTTTAAAAGGTATTTATCGCCTGAAACAATAAGGGAGCCTTCTGTTACTTCATGAATATCTGCATCTACATTATCCATCACATAACTAAAGCCAACTTTAATATTCTTAGCAGCATTGGTTTTACTTGTTAATTCATCCAATATTTTTTGGCTGCTATTTTGTGCCTGCACTGTACTCACCAATGTTATGATAAGTAAAAAAAATAATTGTCTGTATAATTTCATGTGTTAAAATTTATTTTCATGTTCTTTTGCATACATATCCTTCAAAAACTGTTCCAAAGACATTTCGCTACCAATTCTTACTTCGCGAGCTTTGCTGCCTTCAAACTGACCAACAATTCCGGCTGCTTCTAATTGATCAATAATTCTTCCGGCACGATTGTATCCTAATTTTAATTTACGCTGAATAAGCGATGTTGAACCTTGTTGTGCTAGAACAATTACACGTGCAGCATCTTCGAAAAGTTCATCACGTTCATCGGCTGAAAAGCCAGCTGACACACTGCTTTCTTCATCTTCACATTCTGGAAGCAAAAAGGCTGTTGGGTATGCCCTTTGAGAACCTATAAATTCTGTTATTTTATCAATTTCAGGAGTATCGATAAAAGCACATTGTAAACGAATAATATCTGAACCTGATGACATTAGCATATCGCCTCTACCAATAAGCTGATCTGCACCACCTGAATCCAAAATTGTTCGGGAATCTATTTTTGAAGATACACGGAAAGCGATTCGTGCCGGGAAATTAGCTTTAATAGTTCCTGTAATAATATTAACTGATGGCCTTTGGGTGGCAATTATTAAATGGATTCCAATGGCACGAGCCAATTGAGCAAGCCTGGTAATCGGACTTTCAATTTCTTTACCGGCAGTCATCATTAAATCGGCAAACTCATCCACTATCAAAACAATATAAGGCATAAAATGATGACCTTTTTCAGGGTTCAAACGCCGTGAATTGAACTTTGCATTATATTCTTTAATGTTTCTTACCTGAGCATCTTTTAATAAATCGTAACGGCTATCCATTAAAACGGTTAGCGATTTAAGTGTTTTTACAACCTGACTTGTATCTGTAATAATTGCTTCTTCCATATCGGGAAGTTTGGCCAGATAATGACGTTCAATTTTTGTAAACAAACTCAATTCTACTTTTTTAGGGTCAACCATTATCATTTTCAACTCTGCCGGATGCTTTTTATATAGTAATGAGGTGATAACAGCATTTAACCCTACGGATTTTCCTTGTCCGGTTGCGCCTGCAAGCAAAAGATGAGGCATTTTGGCCAAATCGAAAACATAACTTTCATTGCTGATAGTTTTTCCTAATCCAATTGGTAAATCGTATTTATTATTTTGAAATGCTTCTGACAAAATAATACTTCTCATTGGAACAATATCGGGGCGCGAATTAGGAACTTCAATACCGATGCTTCCTTTACCGGGAATAGGAGCGATAATCCTAATACCTAAAGCTGAGAGACTTAAGGCGATATCGTCTTCAAGATTTTTAATTTTTGCAATTCTGATACCTGCAGCAGGAACTATTTCGTAAAGTGTAACAGTTGGTCCAACTGTTGCTTTTATCTTCTGAATAGTTATGCTATAATTGCTTAAGGTTTCAACTATTCTGTTTTTATTTTTTTCGAGTTCATCTTTGTAAATGTTAATTTTATCGCTTCCATAATCATTTAATAAGTTGATACCCGGAAACTTATAATCTGCCAAATCTTCTGTTGGATCATATGGCGTATCGATGCTATGATGAATAACATCTACTTTCTTATCTTCATGAACCTCAACGCTTAAGCCTAACTCATCATCTTCTGTTTCCGTTCCATTTTCGGCTGAAATAATATCAATTTCATTGGTTTCAATTTCCAAATCGTTCGATGGAATATCTTTTATTTTAGCATCTTTAATAATAAATTGCATTTCTCCCTCATCATTTTCGTCAACAGCAAATTCATTCAAATTATAATTGGTTTCGCCTGCTGACTCAGATTCTGATTTAGATTCTCTTTCTATTCGTTTGGCTTTCAGGTTATTTATATAACGAGTAATAAAATTGAACTGAACAGTTAAAAAAGCAAACAGACTAAAAACAAGCAGTATGATTAAACCTGTATATCCAATAATATTTTGTAACCAAAGACTAAGTTGATAGCCAAAAATACCGCCTAATATTGCCCAGGAACTGTCACCAAAAAAAGTGCCGAATAATGGTGCGACCCAAAGTGTTATTAGAAATGACATTTTAAAACTTTTCAGAATACGGAATCCGGTATAGTTTAAACTTAATTTTAAACCTGTTATAAAAGATAAGTATGTAATAAGTACGGCTGATACTCCAAACAGCTTATAAATGAACAAATGACTAAGCCATGCTCCAATGAAACCACCCCAATTTTTTACAGGAACTTTTCCGCTTAAATCGCTTAATTCAAAATTATAAATTTTGTCGAAATCGATAGTCCAATAAAAGAAATAAGAAACGAAAGAAAAGAGCAGATAAAACGAAAAGAGCACCAAAAAAGCACCAAAAGTCAATTTAAATTTATCGCTTTTCAGAAAAGAATTTCGCGATGTTTTTAAAGGCTTAGGTGTTGTTGTTTCTTTAGGTTTATCGATTTTTAAAGTATTTGTTTTTTTGGCCATCAATACGTTCTAAATTGGATTTATTAAGCAATTATATACAAAAGTATTAAAAATAAAAAGGATAATAAGGCGGAATTACAAAAGCTTATTAACGCCTAAATGTTTGAAAAAATTATAAAAAAACCCGGACAATTGTCCAGGTTCAATATTCAAATATTAACAATTTAGCTTTCAATAATTGTAATTTTTTCAATTTTATCACCAGCCTTTATTTCATCTACAATATCCACATTTTCAACCACTTTGCCAAAGCAAGTATGATTGCGGTCGAGATGAGAAACATTTTTTCTGTCGTGACAAATAAAGAATTGAGAGCCACCAGTATTTCTTCCTGCATGAGCCATAGATAAAACGCCTCTATCGTGATGCTGGTTTTCGCCACTTAGCTCACAATCAATTGTATATCCCGGGCCTCCGGTGCCATCGCCTTTTGGGCAACCTCCCTGAACAACAAATTCAGGAATCACTCGGTGAAAAGTTAATTCATCATAATAACCCTCTTTAGCTAGTTTTACAAAGTTAGCAACAGTTTTTGGAGCATCATTGTCGTAAAATTCGACTTTCATAACTCCGTGTTTAGTTTTAATTTCGGCAATTGTCATTTTTTATTATTTTGATTATAAATTACTTAGTCAATAATTCTGAACAGTTTATTCCAACGTATTTTCCCTTCGAAAAGCGATTTTTTATTCTCTAGCGAAAGCCAAACAAAAGATGCTTTTCCAACAATGTGATCTTCAGGAACAAATCCCCAATAACGCGAATCGGCTGAATTATGGCGATTATCGCCCATCATCCAATAATAATCCAGCTTAAATGTATAAGAGTTTGCAAGCTTCCCATTTATAAAAATGGAGTTTTCTTTTATTTTAAGATTGTTATTTTCGTATTTGCTTATGATTTTTTTATAAAGTGCAATATTCTCAATACTAATATTTACACTAGCTCCTTTTTTAGGAATTACCAAAGGGCCAAAATTATCTTCGTTCCAACGGAAGTTTTTTGTATCGTGAGGGAAAATTGGGAAATATGCTTGTCCTTTTTCACGATTCCTCACTTTAATAGAATCGATATTGATAAATTTTCCCAGCTTAGCTTTTTTATCTTCGCTGAGCGGTAAAACATAATGGCTGTTGCTGATTTGGCCACCTTCATTAATTTCGAGTTTTTCAAGAGCTTTTGGATTTAGCCCTGTACCATTGGTAAACACATCGTACATAAACTGCATATTTTCAGGATTCTCATTTGCCGTACCATTTATAAAAACCTGACGGTCAATAATTTCTAATGTATCTCCTGCAATTGCTATGCATCGTTTTATATAATTCTCGCGTTTATCAACCGGTCGTGCTGCAACATGATAACGTTCCCAAACTAAATCCCGACCCATTCCATTTTTATAATTGTCTTTATTACGCATTTGCTGTTCATCTTCCATAGTTCGAACAATCTGGTAATAATCTTCGTTTTGTCGTTCTAAAACTACAGTATCTCCACTAGGATAATTAAATACCACTGCATCGTTGTTTTTGATTTTTCCAAAACCGGGAAAACGATGATATGGAAATTTTATCCATTCAACATAAGATTTTGTAAACGCTGTAAACGGCAATGTGTGATGAACAAAAGGAAAAGCAATTGGTGTTTGCGGACTTTTAGAACCGTAGGCCATTTTGCTTACAAATAAAAAGTCTCCAACTAAAAGCGATTTTTCCATCGAACTTGTTGGAATTGTATATGCTTCAACTAAAAATATTCTAATAATAGATGCAGCAATAACAGCAAAAACAATTGCATCGGCCCAATCGCGAATCGATGATTTTTTTATATTTGGACGTTTAGTCAATGGCACCCAGGCCTGTGTTTGAAAACTCAACCAAGGCAGGTAAATATATGGAAATAAGGAAACTAATACCTGATCGAGCATGCTATATTTATTAAATCCTTTAATAAATTCGATAAGTAAAAGCATAAAGGTAAAAACATTGATAAATGGCATGATTAACCACAAATACCACCAATAAGATCGCCCTGTTAGCTGAACCAATAAAACCAAATTATAAAATGGAATTAACATTTTCCATCCGGAAATACCTGCTTTCTCAACTAGTTTGTATGCAAACAATGCTGGAATGGTAAATAGTACAGGTAGGCTTAAAATAAAAATTAAAAGTGTCATATGTTATCTTTAGTTTTGTGCAAAAGTCTTGTATTTGCCGCTATATAGCAAATTTATACTATTAAATTTTGTTAAGCAGTTTAGCCTCTGGAACATCTGAACTTGATAAAAGCTTTAATCATTAGAAGAATAGTAAAAAATCGGGATTATTTATAAAGCCAGTAAATCATTCATATTATAAATGCCTTTTTTATCGAAAACGTATTCGGCAGCAAGTATAGCTCCTTTTGCAAAACCTTTTCGGTTTTTAGCCTCGTGAATAATTCTTATTTCATCTACTAACGATTGATATATAATTTCATGTGTGCCGGGAGTTTTATCGATGCGATATGCTTTAATTGGCATTATATTTTCATCAACATTTTGATTATTTTCAACCAATTTCCAATCTGATTTTCTATCTATTTGTATTAATATTTCTTCTGCTAAACTAATTGCTGTTCCGCTTGGCGCATCCAATTTTTGAGTGTGATGTGTTTCTGAAAGGCTTATATCATAATCGGGAAAACGATTCATAATCTCAGCAAGTTTTTTATTTATTGCCGAAAATATATTTACGCCTAAACTATAATTAGTGGCATAAAATAAGCTTTGGTTTTTAATTTTACACATTTCACTAATTTTCTTAAAATCGTCATACCAACCGGTGGTGCCAACAACAATAGGCACATTTGCAGTAAAACAATTTTCAATGTTATTAATTGCAGTTTTTGGCATGCTAAAGTCGATAGCTACATCGGCTTTTGCCAAATCGCTTCCTTTTAATTCCCAATCTGTTTCATTATCGATGATAAGTACAATCTTATGACCAGATTCAAGTGCAAACTGCTCAATTTCTTTTCCCATTTTGCCATAACCAAGCAGCGCAATATTCAATGATTTTTTTGAAATATTTTCCATTACATTATAATTATCAAGGGTTTCCAAATGTCCAGCGAAGCTGAAAACCGGGAGCAGCATAAATTTGATTATTATTTTGATAAATAATTGGATCGATACCAATACTGAGGTTATCGCTAATATCGTAATCGTAAAAATGAGCATCAACTGTAGCATCAATTATTTGAAGCAAATAAAAAGCTCCAAATAAAATATAATTTAGCTCCAGATTCGATTGGTAATACTCACGTAAACTTAAAAGCTGAGCACTGGAATAATTGTTTATTATCGGATCGTCAGAAAGTTCTTCACCAAGTTCTTGCTTAATTGCATATGCATCGCGATATTTTACATATTCCTGTTTATTGATAATGGAAAAATATGCTAAAGTTGCAAATCCGGAATAGACTATTGGAATTTTCCAGTATTTTCGATTGTAGTATTGACCAAGCCCCGGAAGAGCAGCCGACATCCACATAGCTTTTGTAGGAGTATGATCAGGAAAATATTTATGTTTTGGAACTTGCACATCTTCCTGATTATTAGTTGATTGGCCGAAAGCTGGAGAAATCAGATTCAAAAAAAACAAAATAAAAGCTAAAAAACGCAAATACTTTAAAGCAATGATTGTGCTATTTGAAATCTTATTTTCATGCATGGAGAACACTTATTTTTCCAAGAGTGCAATTATGCGCATTAAATCTGATTCGCCGGAAAAAGGAATGCTAATTTTGCCACCACCTTTAGAATTGCGATTTAATTCAACTCTGGCAGACAGTAAGTTATTAAGTTGACTTCGATAGCTAATAAAATTTGAAGGCAGATAATTTTCTTTTTTTCTTTCTACTTTTTCAATAGGATTTAAAACTTCTTTAACTAAACTTTCGGTTTCTCTAACTGAAAGGTCACGCACAATAATTTGCTCTAAAATTTTAAGTTGTGTTGTTAGATTTTCTACAGTAACCAATGTACGAGCATGACCCATACTAATTTGATTCTGAATAAGAGCAATTTGTACTTCACCGGGAAGTTTTAGCAAACGAATATAATTTGAGATTGTAGAGCGTTTTTTCCCGACTTTTGTGCTTAATTCTTCTTGTGTAATTTGGCATTCTTCCATCAAACGCGAATAACTTATTCCTATTTCGATGGCGTTTAAATCTTCTCGCTGAATATTTTCAACCAAAGCCATTTCTAACATTTGCTCGTCGTTTGCAAGTCGAATGTAGGCAGGAATCGATTTTAATCCGGCAATTTTAGCAGCTCGCAATCTTCTTTCTCCTGAAATAAGTTGGTATTTCTCGAAACCTAATTTGCGAACGGTTATTGGTTGAATAATCCCTTGTTTTTGAATGCTTTCCGACAGTTCTATTAATGACTGCTCTTCAAATTCGTTGCGAGGTTGAAAAGGATTAGCTTCTATTTGATTTATGGCGAGATCAGCAACAGCTCCTACAACATAATTACCCGATATATCCTTTGAAGTGATATCTGTTTCCGGGCTTCCTAAAATGGCATCGAGGCCTCTTCCCATAGCTTGCTTTTTGCTCATAATTGTAATTTTTATTTTTCAGCCGTAAGGCTGGTCATTTTGTTTTTTTGTAAAATTTCGCGAGCCAGATTCAAATAACTTATTGCACCTGAGCTAGATGCGTCGTGCATAATGGCAGTTTCGCCAAAACTTGGAGCTTCGCCTAATTTAATATTTCTATTAATTATTGTTTTGAAAACCATTTGCTGGAAATGGGTTTTAACTTCTTTTACTACTTGTTTCGACAAGCGAAGACGAGCATCATACATAGTAAGTAAAATACCTTCTATATCTAAACTTTTGTTTAAACGCGATTGTACAATTTTAATAGTATTTAGTAATTTTCCCAATCCTTCAAGAGCAAAATATTCACATTGAACAGGAACAATAACTGAGTCTGAAGCTGTTAGCGCATTGATAGTTATCAAACCCAACGATGGAGAGCAGTCGATAATTATAAAATCATAATCGTCTTTTGTTTTTTCAATGCTGTTTTTGAGCATATACTCACGTTGAGGTAGATTTACTAACTCAATTTCTGCGCCAACCAAATCGATATGGGAAGGAAGGATGAATAGATTAGGAGTTTGAGTTTCCAAAATAATTTCCTTAGGATCTAAACCATCCATAATACATTCGTAAATGCTTGTTGTAATATTTTTTAGATCGAAACCTATTCCGGACGTGGAATTGGCTTGTGGATCAGCATCAATAATCAGAGTTTTGTACTCAAGGACTGCCAGTCCTGCGGCCAAATTGATAGCGGTTGTTGTTTTACCAACACCTCCTTTTTGATTTGCTATCGCGATTACTTTTCCCATAAATTTTTTATTTGTGCAAAAATACTATTAAATCCTTTTTTGAGTCGAAAATTTATTAACAATTAACTTAAATGTCAAAATAGAAACACTTTATTAATTAGACCTATAACTAAGCTAACAATTGTAATTAGTTAGTATTGTTACTAATCCAAATCTTCAAAAGAAACTTTGGAGTGAATTTTAAGATTTCCGTTCACCATTTCTGTTTCACTATCTGTTGTACTTTTCAATTCTGCTATTTGTCCGGTTTCGATAAATTGAATCATTTCTTTTAATCCTTGTGTAAATTTCTCGAAATCTTCTTTAAATAAAAATACCTTATGTTTTTCGTATTGAAATTTCCCCGATTCGTTATTAAATCTGCGTTTGCTCTCAGTAATTGTTAAATACAAATCGTTTGATTTGGTTGCTTTTACATCGAAAAAATAAGTTCTTGTACCGGCTCTAATTGATTGTGAATATATATCCTCCTGTCGCTCATTCAAAAATGATTCATCCATTATTCATTATGTTTAATGCGTAGCAAATGTAATAATTTCTTTATTCTTTCCAAAATAGCTTTCGATTGCTAAATTATCGTTTTTCAGCAATGAAAAGCTCAACGTTTTAAAAAAAAAGCT
>CAZTST010000161.1:0-9171 GCA_964616585.1 uncultured Draconibacterium sp. | reverse complement strand
TAGAAGACAATAGTAATATTGATATTCAACATCTTAGCAAGTATAATTTTTTGGAATATCCTGAATTTATCGAAGTACTTGATAATTATAAAAATCAAAAATTATCGCTTAATACAATAGAATTACAAAATCTTGGAGAAAAACTTTTAAAAAAACAAGCTCCAAAAAAAGAAAGCGAAACTTTCAAAATTCAAACGGAAGAGATAATTGAAAACAATATTCAAATTACAGATATTGAGCCGGAATCTTCTCCGACATTTATATCATCGCCTGAAAAAACTTCAACAACTTCATTTTCAACCATTCGTGTAGCATCAAAAAAAATAGAAACTTTGATGAATCTTGTAAGCGAAATGGTAACTACTCAAGCACGTTTAAATTTACTTGCTAAAGAAATTGGACATTCTGAACTGGCTGATGCAGTTGAAAATTTGGAAAAACTTACCAGACAATTGCGCGACAATGCTTTTGAAATTTCGCTTATACCAATTGAAAGTATGCTAACGCGATTTAAACGTTTGATTCGCGATTTGTCGGCCGAAGTAAAAAAAGAAGTAAATTTTACTGCCGAAGGAACAGATACTGAGCTAGATAAAACCATTATTGAAAATTTAAGCGACCCATTAATGCATATTTTCCGAAATGCAATCGATCATGGAATTGAGGATGCCGAAACAAGAAAACGGAACGGAAAATCTGAAAAAGGAAACATTTGTCTTAAAGCTTTTTATTCAGGAACTAATGTATTTATCGAAATTACTGATGATGGTGGAGGAATTGATCCTGAAATAATCAGAAAAAAAGCAATAGAAAAAGGATTGATTACAGCCGGCGATAAATTAAGTAAAAGTGCAATTATCGATTTAATTACTCAGCCCGGTTTTAGTACTGCTGCTGCAGTAACTGAAATTAGTGGGCGTGGTGTGGGCATGGATGTTGTTAAGAGAAATATTCAAAAAATATCAGGCGAGCTGGTGATAGACAGCACCTTAGGCAAAGGAACAACCTTTACACTAAAACTTCCTTTAACCTTATCAATTATCGATGGTCTAATTTTAAATATAGATAATACGCCATATATTATTCCAATTCCTAATATAAATAAAATACGACCAATTTCGCATACTATTATTGAAAAAGCTTTTAATAATACCTTAGTAATTGATGGTGAGCAGCTTCCATTTATTTATTTAAGACAACATTTCGGCATAACTTCAACTGCTCCTGATATGGAACAAATGATAGTGGTAAATTACGAAAACCGGCGAATAGGAATTATTATCGACTATGTTGAGAAACAATCGCAAGTTGTTGTAAAATCTATTGGACGACAATTCCATCATCATAATATTATTTCCGGTGCCTCAATTATGGGTAATGGACAAGTAGCTTTGGTTTTAGATACTAATAAAATCATTAATTCGATAGAAAAACAAAAGACTTAAATTAATAACAGCAAAATGAAAAAGCTAATAAAAGATCTCAAAATTTCGCACGTGTTAATATTTATGACATTTGCTTTTACTTCCTTTATTGTAGGATTAAGTTATACTAGTGTTTCTAACTTGAAACAATCACGAGATTATATTCATCTAATTAAGAATGATAGGATTGAGCCTGTATTTCTTTTACAAAACATCTTGGATGATTATAATTATGAAATACTTGATATGGCCAGCAAAGCACATTTGCAAACCATTAGTTTTGAGGAAGCAAAACAACGAATTAACATTGCGAAAGATGATATTGATTCGAAATGGCTATTATATCAACAAAAAAAACATACTGCGGAAGTTCAAGAAAAAATACGCCTTGTTAATTATCAAATGAGAGACGCTGATTTGGCTCTTTTAGAACTTGACAGGATTTTATCACTTAAAAGTGAAGAGAATTTAAGAAATCTTAAATCTCTTGGACTGTATTCAACAATATATACAGTAAGTAATGCAGTACGCGAGATTATACAAACACATGAAATGCAGATTCAACAAATTACGGAGGAAAATGACAAATTATACTCTACTGTTTTTGCCTCAACTCTTATATTTGCAATTTTTATCATTATCTTTAGTATTATTTTGGCCACATTTATTATAAGTACTATTACAAAATCATTAAAAAGTGCAAATGAAAATATAAAAAAAATATCTGAAGGTGATTTGACTGTTGAAATTGAAGGATATGGAAAAGACGAACTTGGACAACTCTTGCACAGTATTAAAACTCTGGTTAATAATTTACGCTCCATTATTGAAATTATTAATACGGCTGCCAATAATATAGCCATTACAAGTCACGAACTAAGCACAAACAGTCAGCATATTTCGCAAGGAGCAACTGAACAAGCAGCCTCTGTTGAACAAATGGCAGCATCAATGGAAGAAATTTCTTCCAATATTATACAAAATGCAAAGAATGCTAAAATGACCGAGCAAATTTCAACTCAGGCTGGAGCTGAATTCGAAAGTGGTCGGGGAAATATTGATACAACCGTAGTAGCAATACAAACTATTGCTTCAAAGATTTCTATTATTGGCGAAATTGCTTTTCAAACAAATATTTTAGCACTAAACGCTGCTGTTGAAGCGGCACGTGCAGGAGAACATGGTAAGGGTTTTGGTGTAGTAGCTGCTGAAGTAGGAAAATTGGCCGACAGAAGTAAAATTGCAGCAGCAGAAATTGATACTATATCCAAATCGGGTCTTGAACTTAGTCAGAAATCTAAAGAACTACTTAAAATTGCCTTACCAAGCATAAGTAAAACACTTAGTTTAGTAAAAGAAATTAGCTTAGCAAGTTCGGAACAGAGTGCCGGTGTTGATCAGATTAATACAGGAATTCAAACGCTAAATCAGGTAACACAACAAAATGCAGCAGCAAGCGAAGAAATGGCCACTGTTGCTGAACAATTATCAGCTCAAGCAGAACAGTTAAGTAACAGCATAAGTTTTTTCAATATTGGTATCGAAACGAAGATATTGCAGAAAAAACAAACTGCTCGAAAATACCTCGAACAGGAAACAAAATTCCCAAGGAATAAACACATAAAAACTAAAGGCATTGATCTGGATATGGGAAGTCGTGATGATTTAGACAATGAATTTGAAACATTTTAAAATATATCTGAGGGGTCAAACTAGACTATTGATAGTGGCTTCAAAACAAATCTGAAGCTTATCATTTCAAAATTTAAAGAAAATGAAGAAACTAGATTCATATTTAACATTTAAACTTGGAAATGAAACATTTGCTGCCAATGTTGCACATGTTTTGCATATTCTCGGAATTCCTGAAATTACAAAAATGCCAAACTCACCTGATTATGTGTTGGGCGTAATGAATTTACGAGGTCAGGTTTTGCCTGTTATCGATCCACATCCGCGATTTAAAATTGAGCCGCAACAAATAACAAAAGACAGCTGTATTATAGTTATGGATATTAGCCACAACGATGATCATTTTCAACTAGGCAGTTTGGTAGATTCCGTTCAGGAAGTTATCGAAATTAAGGAAGAAGAAATTCTTCCACCACCTGAACTCGGCGCACAATTTAATTCAAAATATATTGAAGGTGTAATACATCATGGTGAAAAATTCATTTTGATCCTGAATGTTACACAAGTTTTTTCAGAACTAAGCAGTGGCTTAGAGCATTAATTTTCTCGCGATAGAAAGAAAACCACCAATGAATTAAAAATAATGAAATGATAAAATCAAGCGTTTCCAGTCAAATAATTATTCTAATATTAACTATGGGAATTATGGGAGTCGGTGTCGGGCTGTTTGGTATTTATAAAATATCTGAGAGCAACTCCCATTTGAATACGGTATTAGAAGATTCTTTTTTACCTTTTCAGGATTTAAAGAATGTGTCTTATTCTTTTGGGTCAACAATTTTGCTGAATCTGGAAAAAATGTTACAAAAGGAAGTAAGCCTTGAATCAGTGCAAAAACTAATTGATACTGAGCTAAACAAGTCAGAACTATTAATAAATGCATTTTATCCGGATTCAAATTATCGCGAGGAAGTAATTCATTATCAGCAACTTCAACAGATTATTCAGCAAATAAAAACCGATTTAAATGTATTAATGAGTCATCTAAGTTTGAATAACACACTGGAAAAGAATGAATATTCAAAACTTGTATTCTTGTTTGAAGACTTACAATCCGAGTTAAATATATTGATGGATATTCAAATTAAAAAAGCAAGTCTGGTTCAAAAAGAAAATAAGGCGAATTTTGTAAAATTGAAAATCTATTTTGCAATTATTTTATCTATTGGAGTTGTTGTTTCGATGATTATTTCTCTAATTATTCTTATCGGGATAAAAGCAAAGATTGGAAGCGTAAATCGCTTGATTCGGAAAATTGCTTCCGGTGATTTATCCACAATTATAGAACGTAGAGGAGGAAAGGATTTTGGAGAGCTTCAGGATAATCTGAGACTTTTATCAAATAAATTTACGGAAATTATTGAAATATCGCAGTCGGCTGCAAATAATATCAGTGTTACCAGTCAGGAGTTAAGCTCAAATGCTCAATTGATTTCAACAGGTGCAAATCAACAAGCTGCATCTGTGGAAGAAATTGCAGCTTCTATGGAACAAATTAGCAGCAGAGTACAAGAAAATGCAGAAAATACTATATCTACCCAAAAGATTACAATCAGTGTGGTGGAAGATGCCAAAGAAAGTAGCGATAATGTAAATTTAACTTTGCTTGCAATTGAAAGTATAGCAGGTAAAATTTCGATTATCGGTGATATTGCATTCCAAACCAATATTTTAGCTC
This sequence comes from uncultured Draconibacterium sp., assembly GCA_964616585.1. Classification (GTDB taxonomy): domain Bacteria; phylum Bacteroidota; class Bacteroidia; order Bacteroidales; family UBA12170; genus UBA12170. The sequence continues at coordinate 4,377 of CAZTST010000161.1, read as the reverse complement.
TTAATGCGGCTGTTGAAGCAGCACGTGCCGGTGAGCATGGAAAAGGTTTTGGTGTAGTGGCAAGCGAGGTTGGTAAACTAGCCGAAAGAAGCAAAGAAGCAGCCTTGGAAATAAACGCTTTATCTCAATCGGGTGTTAGCTTGGCTACGGAATCGCAAAAATTACTTATCGATTTTGTTGCAGATATTTCCGAAACATCCAATTTATTTTCACAAATTGCCACAGCAAATATGGAACAAAATAGAGGTATTAACGAAGTTAACACCGCTATTCAAATACTAAATCAAATTACGCAACAAAATGCTGCTGCAAGTGAAGAAATGGCTACTGTTTCTGAACAAATGGCGGCTCAAGCACAAATGCTTAAAGAAAGCATTCAGTTTTTCAAAGTTCGGGATCACAATAATATAACAAAAAAGATGCGGAAATATTTAGTGTCGTAAACAAAAAGAAATTAATTGAAATATGGATTTTAATCCGCTAATGGCTTATAAAGCTGTACTCGAACAAAGAGAATTTAAACTCATTAGTCAGTACATCAATCAGAATTACGGCATCAAACTGCCTGATCATAAACGGATTATGCTGCAGGGACGGTTAATAAAACGTCTTGTGGCTTTAAACATGGATAATTTCAAAGACTATACTAATTATGCTTTTTCGGAAGAAGGAAAAATTCAGGAATTACCACATATGATTGATGTTATATCGACAAATAAAACAGAATTCTTTCGCGAATCTTTTCATTTTGATTTCTTAAAAGATAATGTAATACCAGATTTTTTAAAATCTTCAAAATCAAAGACGATGAAAATATGGAGTGCAGCTTGCTCTAGTGGTGAAGAAGTTTATACTTTGGCAATGGTTGTAAACGAGGCGCTTTCGAAACATGCAGGCTACGATTTTTCTATTTTAGGTACCGATATTTCGAATCGTATGCTCGAAAAGGCTAAAAAAGCTATTTATCCATTTAAATTCTCTATAGCAATTCCAGTAGAAACAAAAAGAAAATATCTTTTAAAAAGTAAAGATTCCGAAAAAAAAGAAGTTCGGATTGCAAAAGAATTAAGAGTCAAAACCAGCTTTTTGTGGCATAATCTTATGGACGAAGATTACAATTTTACCAAAAATTTTGATGTTATTTTTTGCCGAAATGTACTAATCTATTTTTCAAAAGAAGATCAAATGCATGTTATACGCAATCTATGTAAAAAATTAAATCTAGGCGGTTATCTATTTCTAGGTCATTCCGAATCAATTGCGCATTTTAATTTTCCCTTAAAAAACGTTAGTCAAACTGTTTTTCAAAAAATATAATATAATGAACAATAACGAATTAGACAAGCTAAAAGCTGATAATGCCCGACTAACCGAAGAGCAAAAAATGGCATATGATAATCTTATAAAGTTAAATCAAAAACTTGAAGAAGCTGATAAATTTAAGAGTCATTTTTTATCTAATATCTCAAATGAAATAGTTAATCCGTTTACTTCAATCCTTGGTATATCACAAAATATCTTATTGATGGGTAAAGATGATATTGCACAAATACATGCAATGGCCAATCTCATTAATAGCGAAGCTTTCGACCTTGATTTTCAATTACGAAATATCTTTGCTGCTGCAAAAATAGAATCAGGCGAAAATAATTTAGAACTGGTAAATTTGAAAATCAAACCTTTTATTGAAGAAATAATCAATTCTCTTCAACTAAAAGCTGAAAAAAGGGCATTATATTGTGATATAACTTATTCTTTTAAGAAGGAATATTTTGTTACTGATATTGATAAACTTCGCATGATTTTGATAAACTTAGTTATGAATGCCATAATTTTTTCAACTGAGCAAAATGCAATTAAAATATATGCAGAGCTTACTGATGAAGGTTTCCTTTTTAGAATAAATAATCAAGGAATTCTCATATCAAGTGAAGACACTAAAATTATATTCGATCGTTTTATCAAATTAGACGAAAATATTAATTCACTCAACCAAGGCCATGGTTTAGGTTTATCAATTATAAAAGATTATTTAGATTTATTGGGTGGCTCAGTAAATTTTGAAAGCAATAAGAAGGAGGGAACAACTTTTACAATAAAATTGCCATATATTGAAAATGGAGATCGCGAACTTTTTATCGATGATGAAGATCTATTTTTAACCGATGATGCAGAGCTTTTTTAATGAAAGATGAGTGAGCTGCCAAAAATATATATTTATCCCGGTAATTTAGAAATATCTAAAAAGCCAGTTTTGCTTACCACTATTTTAGGATCTTGCATAGCTGTTTGTCTTTGGGATAATAAATTAAAATTTGGCGGCATGAATCATTTTATGTTGCCTTTATGGAACGGAGAAGGACTTGCCTCGCCAAAATATGGCAATATTGCCATTGATAAACTGGTAAATAAAATGCTTTGGTATGGTTCTTTAAAAGAAAATCTGGAAGCAAAAGTTTTTGGTGGTGGTAATATTATAGAATCAGCAAATGGATTGTATCATATTGGAGATAGAAATATTGAAATTGCTCTTTCTATGTTAAATGAATACGGAATAAAAATAACAGGTTCAAGCACAGGAGGAAAACGCGGAAGAAAAATTTTAATGGATACTTCAGACTTTAAAATATTACACAAATTTATTGAGAAACAAAACTTTTAAATGGAAATAAAAAAACAAATAACAGTTTTGATAGTTGATGACTCGACTAGCATGAGGAATATGCTGGAGAGTTATCTGCAACTCGACCCTAATATACAAGTTATTGGAAAAGCTGCGGATCCATATGAAGCAGTAGCATTATTAAAAAATCAAGTTCCCGATGTAATGACTCTTGATATTGAAATGCCAAAAATGGATGGTCTTACTTTCTTAAAAAAGATTATGGCACAGCATCCGATACCCGTTGTAATTATATCGAGTTTAACAAAAAGTGGAGCAGTAGAAACCATTCAAGCATTGGAATATGGTGCAGTGGAAATTATTTTAAAACCATTTGTTTCAGAAGATACAAAAGAGCAAGATATTCAATTGCTTATAGAAAAGATAAAGAGTGCAAGTCAGGCAAAAGTTAAGGCAAAAAGTCAAAAAGCATTGATAGTGCCACCTAAATATTCGGCCGATGCTGTTTTAAAGAAAAAGCCATTAATTCAGACAGCAATTTCAAATCAAGAAATAATAGCTATTGGAGCCTCAACCGGAGGCACAAATGCAATTCTTGAAATTCTAAAAGAATTACCCCTCAAAACACCGGGTATTGTTATGGTACAGCATATGCCTGTTTATTTTACCAAAGCATTTGCCGACAGATTAAACCAGTTATGCAATATCTATGTTAAAGAAGCCGAAGATGGTGATATTATTCAAAATGGTGTTGCGCTAATTGCAAGAGGAGACAAGCATTTAATAGTTAAAAAACTGGGTATAAACTTTGTTGTGAATTTACTCGATGGTCCTCTGGTAAACAGGCATAAACCATCTGTCGATGTTCTTTTCAGAAGCATGGCCAATCATGTTGGTTCTAAAGGAATTGGTATTTTACTTACAGGCATGGGCGATGATGGTGCGCGTGGTTTACTCGAAATGAAGGAAACAAAAGCCATTACTATTGCTCAAGACGAAAAATCGAGCGTTGTTTTTGGAATGCCGCGCGAAGCAATAAAATTAGAAGCTCAAAAATTTATTTTATCTTTAGCCGGAATAACTGAATACATTATTCATATTACTGAAAATAGATCCGATAAAAAATGATGGAAAATGTTAAAATTTTAATTGTTGATGATGATAGCTTGGGTCTAAGTTTAATGAAAAAAGCTCTTGAGAGTACCGGCTACAAAATTGCTACCGCCTCTAATGGTAAAACAGCTTTGACTAAAGCATGGGCCAATAATTTCGACATTATTGTCTTAGATATTAAACTACCTGATATTGATGGATTTAGCATTTGTGAAAAATTAAAGCAACATCCAGCCACTACTTATATACCGGTAATATTTCTAACAGGATTAAATAATCATACCGATGTTGTAAAGGGTTTTGAAGCAGGTGCTGTTGACTATATTTCAAAACCTTTCCATCCTGATGAATTTATTAAGCGAATTGATAACCAGTTAAAAATCAGAGATTATTCAAAAAATCTTGAGGAAAATGTACGTATCTCACAAGAAGCTAAACTAAACATCAGTACGTTTATTTCTTCTCTTGCACATGAACTAAAAAATCCTTTAAACTCAATTATAGGTTTTTCAGAAGTATTGCAAGGCAAAAATATTTCAGAAGAAGAAAAAACAAACTACCTGAAGCACATTAATAGCAGCGGTATTGAACTATTGCATTTACTAAACGATTTAATCGATTTTTCGAAAATGGAAGCAGGC
>CAZTST010000160.1:0-9178 GCA_964616585.1 uncultured Draconibacterium sp. | reverse complement strand
TGGCTATACCATTAATACTCTATATTTTTGTTAATTCAAAAACATTAACTACGTAGAATGAAAAAAAGAACAATTGTTACAATGCCCGGCGATGGAATCGGACGGGTTGTTTTAGAAGAGACTTTACGCGTATTAACAGCTGCAGGATTTGAAGCTAATTATGTTGAAGGAGATATTGGATGGGAGTTCTGGATAAAAGAAGGAAACCCATTACCAAAGCGTACATTAGACCTCATTGAAGAGCATAAAATCGCTCTTTTTGGAGCAATTACATCTAAACCAAAAGACGAAGCATTTGACGAATTAGCTCCCGAGTTAAAAGATAAGAAATTAGTTTATTCAAGCCCTATTGTTGGTCTTCGTCAACATTTTGGATTGGATATTTGTATTCGTCCAACCAAGTCTTATCTAGGTAACCCTTTGAACTTTGTGCGTAGAGGTGCTCAGAACGATATAGAAGAGCCTATGGTGGATGCCGTTATTTTCCGTCAAAATACCGAAGGTCTTTATGGTGGAGTTGAATGGTCGAACCCTCCAATGCAAGTATATGACGCATTGATGACGCACCCTAAATTTGTACAAAACTTTGGCAAAACACCTAAAGAAGAAATTTCAGTTTCCACTCGCATATTTACCAAAAAAGCCACTGAGCGCATTTTACGTGCTGCTTTTGAACATGCCAAGAAATACAATTATCCTTCGGTTACTTTGTGCGAAAAACCCAATGTGATTCGTGAAACTTCGGGGATGATGTATAAAATGGCTATGCAAATTCAAAAAGCCGATTACCCTAATATCGAATTGTGGAATACCAATATCGATGCTCAAATGATGTGGTTAACAAAAAACCCTGAAACCTATGGCGTAATTGTTGCGGGAAATATGTTTGGCGATATTGTTTCTGACGGTTTTGCCGGTTTAATTGGAGGTTTAGGATTTGCTGCTTCAGCACAAATGAACCCGGATTCCGGTATTGGTGTATTTGAACCTACTCACGGTTCAGCTCCTAAATATGCAGATTATGATGTTTCAATTGTGAATCCAATTGCGATGATAGAATCGGCTTGTATGATGCTCGATTTTATTGAAGAACAAGATATTGCGAAGAAAATTCGGAAAGCAGTTGCAGAAGTTATATCAGAAGGGACAGTAAGAACTTACGATATGATGAAAATGACAGGTCGTCCTAATGTTATTGAAAAAGGAGCTGCTTCTACACAAGAAATGGCGGATGCTATTATTGATAAGATAAGCTAAGAAATTAAACGATTTTTAAGTTCTTTGAAAAGTCCTTTGAGTGACTTTGTGCTGCCTTTGAGCGCCTTTGTGGTAAAATACAAAATAGATTAACCACAAAGGTTCACTAAGGAAAACACCAAGGATCACAAAGTAGCAAATTATTTGTTTAACTTTTTGAACAACCTTATTTTTAAAAACTGCTATAATGACAAAAGAAGTTTACAACCTTTGGCCAGAACTAAATTGGATTGAAAACGAAGATTTACGTAATAAAACGGCCCGAACCTGGGAATTGGCACTTGAACGAAGCGTTTTAACTCCTGAAGATTTAAATCGTATCCCCTTTACTTTATTATGTGGTCCAGATTTAAAAGTAACTTTTATGGATCACAAACGCTCGGTAGTCCATATTGCACGTGATGCAGGTCAGAAAATGAATGATATGTATCACGGAGAACTTACTGTGGATATGGACGTTTTGATAGCCGGTGCCATTTTAGCCGATGTCGGGAAATTACTCGAGTACGTATTAGACGCTAAAGGAAATGCCGTTCAGGGCAATTATGGAAAATACCTGCGTCATCCTTTCTCAGGTGTTTCTCTTGCTGAACAAGCTGGTGTTCCTGCCGAAGTTTGCCATATAATAGCCGCACACGCAGGAGAAGGAGATATGATAAAACGAACAGCAGAAGCCTATGTAGTGCATCATGCTGATTTTATGACTTTCCTTCCCTTTAAAGAAAGACTCAAAGTCTAATTTAAAAATTAATTCCTTGTTTTTAAACCTTGAAATAATAGAAATGAATCTAATTGAAAAAATAATTGCCAATCATTCCAAATACAAAACAGTTAAACCCGGTGATATTGTTGATATTGAAATTGATGCACGTGCAGCCCGCGATTTTGGAGGACCAAATGTGGTTAAAACAATGATTGAAAAGGATTTGACTTTAGATAATCCATCAAAAACCTTTTTTACTTTCGATACCAATCCAACCGGCTCCGATCAAAAATATGCTGTAAACCAACAAATTGTTCGCGTTTGGGCCAGAAACAACGGAGTAAAAGTATACGATATCGACCACGGAATTGGAACACACACCATGATTAATGAAGGTTTGGTAGTTCCTGGTTCGACAGCAGTTACAACCGATTCGCATGCCAATATTTTGGGTGCCATCGGTGCTTTTGGGCAAGGAATGGGCGATCAGGATATAGCGGCTGCATTTAATCGTGGTAAAGTCTGGTTCAAAGTACCTGAATCTATCAAGCTAATTTTTAAAGGTTTAGCTCCTGATAATGTTACATCGAAAGACATTGTATTGAATCTTCTGAATGAGTTTGGAGCCAATACTTTACTCGGTTATTCAGTTGAGCTATATGGTGAACATGTTGATAAACTGAGTCTATCGGATAGAATTACAATTGCCAGTATGGGAACAGAAATGGGAGTAATTATTCTGCTTTTCCCTCCTAACGATGAGATAATAGCTTTCGCTGAAAATGCTTGTGGAAGGAAATTAGAAAAGATTGCGGCCGATCAAGATGCCATTTATCTAAAAACAATCGAAATTGATGCAAGTAAATTTGTTCCTATGGTTTCTCGCCCGGGAGCGCCGCACAATACGATTGCAATTCCCGTACAGGCCAAAATTAAAATAGATTCTGCTTTTGTAGGTAGTTGTACCAATGGACGTATGGAAGATATGCGTGAAGTAGCACGTATTTTAAAAGGACGCAAAGTAGCTACGGGTGTTGTTCTAAAAATAGTTCCTTCGACTGATGATGTTTGGAGACAATCGATGGACGAAGGTTTATTTACCATTTTTAAAGATGCTGGTGCTCTTATTTCGAATGCAGGTTGTGCCGGTTGTGCTGCCGGTCAAGTGGGTCAGAATGGTTCGGGCGAAATTACCATAAGTACAGGCAATCGCAATTTCCCCGGAAAACAAGGAAAAGGAAGCGTATATCTGGCTTCCCCCGCCTCTACCGCAGCTTCTGCAATTGCTGGCTACATTACGGATGAGTTTCACATTCCGGATATTCCTCTAACTTTTCATCCAGAGGAAAAACTAGATCGCCTTCAGAAAGCTATAGCTAATGAACAATCGATTGAAAAACCTAAAATTATTGAAGGTCGCGTTTGGTATATTAGGGAAGACAATATCGATACTGACATGATTTTCCACAATCGTTATTTGGCTATTACTGAACTTGCTGAAATGGGACAATATACTTTTGATAATTTAAAAGGATACGAAGACTTTGCAAAAAAATCTCAGTCTGGTGATATTGTGATTGTTACTAAAAATTTCGGAAGCGGAAGTTCTCGGCAACAAGCAGTCGACTGCTTTATATCTCTTGGTATTCAAGCTATTATAGCCGAATCTTTTGGTGCTATTTACGAACGTAATGCTATAAATGCAGCTTTCCCTATTATGACATATCAGTCGATTGATGCTTTACAATTAAGCGATGGTGATCAAATCCTAGTAAATTTTGAAACTGGAATCATCGAGAATAGAAGCAAAAATATAAAAGTTCAAGCCACACCATTTTATGATGTTCAAATGGAAATTTATCAGCAAGGTGGAATTTTCTAAGAATAGTATAGTGAAATTTAATTTGTGCTTAAATGCAAAAAGTCCGACTAATTAGCCGGACTTTTTTTTTGTCAGATAAAATCTTTAGAATTACTTCTTCTTCTTTTCTGATTTTTCCATTGCAGTTTTTAGAGCACCTAACTCACCTGCAATATCTCCAAGTGTTGTGTTATCTGTGCTTTCGCTAACTTTCTTAACAGCAGCACGTTTTGTTTTAGTAGCAGGTTTCTTACCTGCATCTTCAGCTTTCTCTAATTTTTCATCTTTCCAAATAAAGGTATGAGAAAGAATGATTTTTTTATTCTCTTTCGAGAATTCAATAACTTTAAAATCAAGAACATCATCAACTTGAACATTGCTATTGTCTTCTTTCTTTATGTGACGAGATGGAGCAAATCCTTCAACACCATACGACAATGAAACTACAGCTCCTTTTTCAGAAACTGAAAGAACAGTACCTTTTTGAACTGAGTTAATTCCGAAAACAGTTTCGAATACATCCCATGGATTTTCTTCCAATTGTTTATGACCCAAAGAAAGTCTTCTGTTTTCTTCGTCAACATCCATCACCACAACTTCCAGCTCTTCGCCAATTTTTGTAAACTCTGCAGGGTGTTTAATTTTCTTCGACCAGCTAAGATCAGAAATATGAATTAAACCATCAACTCCTTCTTCTAATTCAACAAAAATTCCAAAATTGGTAAAGTTACGAACGGTTGCTTTGTGTTGAGAACTAACAGGATATCTGCCTTTAATATCAGTCCATGGATCAGGAATCAATTGCTTCATTCCCAAAGACATCTTACGTTCTTCACGATCTAAAGTAATAATAACACCTTCAACTTCGTCACCAATTTTAACAAAGTCGTGAGCAGTTCTTAAATGCTGCGACCAACTCATTTCTGAAACGTGAATTAATCCTTCAACACCAGGCTGAACTTCGATAAATGCACCATAATCGGCAATAACAACAACTTTACCTTTTACTTTATCACCAACTTTTAGTTCAGTATTTAAAGCATCCCATGGATGAGCGGTTAACTGTTTCAATCCTAATGCAATACGTTTTTTATTTTCATCAAAATCAAGAATAACAACATTAATTTTCTGATCCAATGTTACTACCTCTTCAGGATGATTTATTCTACCCCAACTTAAGTCGGTAATGTGAATTAAACCATCAACACCGCCAAGATCGATAAACACACCGTAAGAAGTAATATTTTTAACGATACCTTCAAGAACCTGACCTTTCTCAAGTTTAGCAATGATTTCAGCTTTTTGAGCTTCAAGTTCGTCTTCGATTAGAGCTTTATGCGAAACGACAACATTTTTGAATTCGTGGTTGATTTTCACCACTTTAAACTCCATGTTTTTACCAACATAGATATCGTAGTCGCGAATAGGTTTAACATCGATTTGAGAACCCGGTAAGAAAGATTCTATACCAAATACATCAACAATTAAACCTCCTTTAGTACGGCTCTTAACAAAACCGGTAATAATTTCGTCATTATCATGTGCTGCATTTACGCGATCCCAAGAGCGTAATGTGCGTGCTTTTTTGTGTGAAAGGATTAATTGACCACTTAAGTCTTCCTGACTTTCGACATATACTTCAATAATATCGCCAATTTTTAAATCGGTCTTGTATCTTAATTCAGACAAAGAAATAACTCCATCTGATTTAAATCCAATGTTTACAATTACTTCGCGGCTATTTTTTCCTACAACAACACCATCAATTACTTCATTCTCATTTACTGACTTTAAAGTATTTGAATATGTATCCTCTAATTTTTCACGATCTTTCTTAGAATAAACTTCGTGTTTTTTTCCAAAAGAATCCCAGTCGAATTCTGCTTCAACTTTCATTTCTTTTTCTTTAGAAACAGTTTCTTCTTTAACTTCTTCAACGGTTTCGATAACTTCTGCTATTTCTTCATTGACTTCAGAAACAGCTTCTTCTTTAATTTCTTCTACAACTTCAGTTACTTTAGTATTTGCTACTTCTTGATTTTCAGCAACATTTTCAAAAGTTTCTTCAGCGTTTTTTTGTTCTTCACTCATTTGTGATTTTATGTCAAGTGACATGCTATGGCCGATTTATTTGTCCCAATTCAACAAATTACCAACCTGGTTAATAATCAATTAATTAAACAATTTTCTAATTGGGCTGCAAAAGTAAATATTTTTTATCGATTATACAACCAATAAAAATAGATTTTTGACTATCTAAATAGATTGATTTTCAATAGATTTACTAGCTTTATAAATAGAATAAACTAAGATTTAATTCTCAAATTTATTACATTTGGACAAAAAATAACAAGATGTTAGAATTTACCACTACCCTACGAGTACGTTATTCCGAAGTTGACCAATCGGGTTTTGTATATAATGGTCATTATGCAACTTTTTATGAAGTTGGACGAACTGCAGCAATAAGATCAATGGGCTTAAGTTATAAAGAAATTGAGGAAAGAGGTGTAGTTATGCCTTTAATATATCAAAACTTTCGCTTCTACTACCCTGCTTTTTACGATGATTTATTAACGATTAAAGTAAAAATTACTGATATGCCAAAGGCCAGAATTACATTCAATTATGAGATTTATAATGAGAAAGGGAAAAAGATAAATACAGGTGAAAATGCACTGGCTTTTATAGATAAAGATACGTACCGTCCGTTACGAGCTCCCGATTGGTTTGTTGAAATTCTACAAAAGGAAGTGGATAAAAGAACTTAAAAACTTATTTTTCAGCAATATAAATTCCTGTTCCATATTTAGTAGGAATCCTTTTTGAATTTATAAAATGAAGTTTCAATTCATTACAAAAATTAAGCTTAAAGAATTTATAATCACTGCGTTCCATAAATTCTAAGAAGCGAATAAAAATTGGCGTTTTACCAATAAAATCGTGAATTACAATATGTTTACGTGAAACTCTTCGCATTTCTCGCAGCATGTTTGCTCTTTTATATTCCTTTACGCCATGCAATACAAAAGAAGCAGTTACAATATCAAAAGAATCATCGGCGAATTGTTCCAAATTTTCAGCATCGCCTTGAACAAACTCCATATTCGGATAATTATTTTTTGCTTCGTTCAGCATTTTTCCTGCAAAATCGACACCTATAACCTGAGTAGCACCAGCACGTTTAAAATTAGCAGCCCAAGCTCCTGTTCCTGTTCCCAAATCCATAACTGCTTTTCCATCAACAGAAATATGCTTTTGAACCTCATTCATGGAAAATACAAAATTACGCTCCAAAGAATTGCCTAAATAACCATAAAGTGGAGCTATAAAGTTAAAAATGAAACGAGCACGTTTATCGGGATCGCTTGAAAAATAATGTCTTATACCCATAATTTTAGGTTGAATATTGATTGTCAATTTCCGATTTATCGGTGGAATCTACTCCTTTTTCCAGAATTATTTTATAACCATCCACTTGCTTAATCAGCTGTGTACCATCTATATGTACACTTTCAGCATTTGGCCATTTCAATTTTGCTAATTCTCGGGCTGTATTTTCATTAGAGGCAACAACAAATACTAGTTGATGATCTTCCATAAGGTTTTCTTCGCGGATTTTTCCGCCTAATAAAACTGCATAAAGTTCTTCCATTTATTAATTTAAATAAGGAGTTGGCAAAAATAGATAAATTCGTCAATACAAAAACATAAAAAAAGCCCAGATTCCAAAATCGGACTGGGCTTTTTCACTAAAATAAGTTTTTTCTTTTATTTATGAGCAATAGGATCGGGAACTCCATCAGGATCTAAATTAACATATCCATCAGTTGTAAGGTTACCACCTGTTAAAAGCAATAATCCACAAACGTGAGGAGCTGCCATAGATGTTCCACTCATCGTAGCATATCCATTATTCAAATAAGTTGATAGAATAGATACACCTGGCGCGCAATAATCAACATGTGGTCCATAATTAGAAAAATAAGCAAAATTGTTGTTGATATCCATTGCAGAAACGGTATATAAATTAGCACCTTCTGCACGAGCAGGAGAATGATTTTCAGCATCATCACTTTCGTTTCCGGCAGCCAATGCAACAAAAACACCTTTAGCACCTAATGCTACAACAGCAGCATCAATAGGTTCATAAACGCCACCACCAAGACTCATATTGGCAGCATCACCGGCAGTAGCATGTGCTGCTACATAATCAACACCAGCAATAATTTGCGAATACGCACCGGAACCTCTTTTATCCAAGACTTTAATAGGAACTACAGTAGCTCCTGCAGCAACTCCTACTACACCAATTTCGTTGTCGATTGCAGCTGTAATACCAGCACAATGTGTTCCATGTCCATTATCATCTTCAGGTGTGTAAGTTCGCAAAACAAAAGTTGCTCCATTTGTTTGATCAACATTTAAATCCGCGTGATCCATATCAATACCTGTGTCGATTATCCAAGCTTTATGAGTACCTGTATAAGTAGCATAACCAGTACGAATAACGCCATATTGTACTACCTCAGCTGGAGGAACAACCGGAATCGGAACAGGTTTAGCAAGCGTAACCATCTTATTTGGATAAACACCAATGACATTGGGTTCATTTTTTAATCTATCTACTTCACTATCAGTTAATTCAATTGCTAATCCTTTTAGTGCAGTTCCATAAACATGCGTTGGTTCTCGCATTATTACATTAGCACTTTTAAAAATAGCTTTTGAAACTTCAACAACCATTTCATTCCTTCCAGCCATATCAGCCGGTTCACTTTTAAAACCAGGATTAGAATTGTTGAACATTACGACATAACTGCCTGGAATTACAACTTCGCTGTAACTCACTAAATTTTCGTTAATTGTTTGTTCTACAAGAATTTGTTTTTTTTCGCAAGCGCTAAAGCCTACAGCCACAGCAATTGCTGTAATTAATAATTTTCTTTTCATACATTTGAGTTATTAAGTTAATATTTAATTATTTTGAGCGCACAAATGTAGAAAAAGATATGTATATAATTACACAAATATTAAATATTCTTTAACATATTGTTAATATATTATTAACATAATTTGATTTAAAGTACTATAATACTGTAATTATACAAACTAAATTTATTAATATTAAGCAAAATACTTGCATATTCTGCTTTTATATTTGAATAAATATTCATTACTAAAATATGTCAATTATAAATAATTCGACTTTTTATAACTTATCAACATCTCCCTAAAACCCCACCTTTTTCTCTATTTTTGTTAGCTCATAAATAGCCCAAAAAACGTATGTTTTTTATATTCGATACAGAAACCACCGGACTTCCACAAGATTATAAATTAAGCTATAAAAATGT
>CAZTST010000159.1:8306-9179 GCA_964616585.1 uncultured Draconibacterium sp. | reverse complement strand
TACCATTTTAATTCTTAAAACATTTCAATTATTTAAAACTTATGCTTGTTTATACCTCCCTTCAGTTTGCACTTGGAAGTTTGCAGTCTTTTCGATCTTAGCAAATTTCTTGTGCATGAATATATAAATATCTTTGATAACAAAATAAATATCAAAAATGATCCGCAATAAATACGCTTAATAACTGTAAAATATATACTTTTGTAAATGATTCACCTACTTTGTAAGTGTAACAACTATGATACAAATCATAAACCAAACCATCTATTCAGTTTGAATAGAAACTATTATTTCAAAAAAATTGATTACTGATGAATAAAACATTCAAACGGGGACTAACTATCGTGATAGTGCTTTTTATTGTAGGGATAATTGCCTATCCAAAAGTAAAACCTCTTCTAAGTCCAAAGCAGGAAACTTCTGATAAAAGAAAAGGAGGGAATAATCCAAATAAACAAATTCTGAACGTAAGTGGTTATCTTATCCAACCACAAGAACTTAGTGAATATGTTAGAGGAACAGGAACGCTTCGTCCCGATGAAGAAGTGGATATGTCCTTCGAAACATCGGGCAAGATTGTCAGCATCAAGTTTACTGAAGGTACGCGTGTTAAAAAAGGCGATCTTCTTGCAAAAATCAATGATAGACCCTTACAAGCGCAATTGCAAAAGCTTTTAGCGCAAAAAAAACTTACCGAAGGCAAAGAATATCGTCAGCGCACTTTACTTGATAAAGATGCCATTAGTCAGGAAAGTTACGACCAGATTGTTACTGAACTTCAAACTATTGAAGCCGACATCAATCTCATTGAGGCTCGTATTTCAGAAACCGAACTTCATGCCCCTTTTGACGGCATTATAGGATTGCGTTATT
>CAZTST010000159.1:0-8296 GCA_964616585.1 uncultured Draconibacterium sp. | reverse complement strand
AATTCATCTACCAAAATTGCAAAGCTTGTAAAGATAAGCCCATTGAAAATTGAGTTTTCCATTCCTGAAAGATATGCATCGGAAATACAAATAGGTTATCCTGTTAGCTTTATGGTGGTTGGCAGCAATACCGAGTATAAAGCAAACGTTTATGCCGTTGACCCCAAGATTGATGTTGAAACCAGAACCATCGTCCTTCGTGCACTCTATCCTAATAAGAATGAGGAGCATAAATCGGGCCGATTTGCTTCTGTTACTTTGAAAATGTCGCAGATAGATAATGCAATCGCAATACCCAGCGAAGCATTAATTCCTGAAATGGATGGTGAAAAGGTATTCCTTTACAAATCGGGGAAAGCTCATGCTGTGAAAGTTGATATCGGACTTAGAACTGAATCGCAAATACAGATTACAAGAGGTCTAAATTTCGGCGATACTTTGTTGGTTACCGGCATTTTACAACTCAGAGAAGAGCTTCCTATCGTTCTTGATACTTTACTGAACATTAAATAGTTGAACTATGAGTCTTGCATCAGTAAGTATAAATAGGCCGGTTCTTGCCTCCGTAATGTCGATTGCAATTCTGATTTTTGGATTTGTGGGATTGACATTTTTAGGAGTTCGCGAGTTTCCGAGTGTCGATCCTGCTGTGGTTTCAGTCAGCACTTCTTATCCGGGAGCAAATTCCGATGTAATTGAAACTCAAATCACCGAGCCATTAGAACAATCCATCAATGGTATTCCGGGCGTGCGCTCCCTCACAAGCTCCAGTAGCCAGGGCAGTAGCAGGATAACTGTTGAGTTTGAATTGTCTGTTGATATGGAAACGGCGGCAAACGACGTAAGAGACAAAGTTTCGAGCGCTACAAGGCAACTCCCACGCGACTGCGATCCACCAACTGTTTCAAAAGCAGATGCTGATGCCAACCCTATTATTTTTCTGACCATCGAGAGTGACAAACGATCGCTGTTGGAGCTTTCTGAGTTTGCTGAACTGACATTTAAAGAGCAGCTTCAAACAATTTCCGGAGTGAGTTCGGTTATGATTTGGGGACAAAAAAGATACGCAATGCGCCTCTGGCTCGACCCAATCAAACTTGCAGGTTATAAACTTACTCCATTAGATGTTCGGAATGCCATTTCACGCGAGAATGTAGAATTACCCTCAGGATCAATTGAAGGTGATAATACCGAATTAACCATCAGAACTTTAGGATTGATGACTACGCCTAAAGAATTTAACGATTTGATTATTAAACAATCGGGCGATCAGATTGTTCGTTTCAAGGATATTGGCAGAGCTGAACTCGGCCCCGAAGATCTTCGCGGTATACTTAAAA
Organism: uncultured Draconibacterium sp.; assembly: GCA_964616585.1. Lineage (GTDB taxonomy): Bacteria > Bacteroidota > Bacteroidia > Bacteroidales > UBA12170 > UBA12170. The sequence continues at coordinate 6,956 of CAZTST010000159.1, read as the reverse complement.
GAGACGGTGTTCCAATGGTAGGTAATGCAATAGTTCCACAACCAGGCTCGAATCATATCGATATTGTGGATGAGGTTTATCATCGTTTGGAGTATATTAAAAAAGATTTACCCGATGACATTAAGGTGAAGGTAGGTTTTGATAATACCAGTTATATACGGTCCTCCATCACGGAAGTAAAAAACACCATTTATCTGGCTTTCTTTCTTGTTGTAATTATCATTTACTTCTTTTTAAGAAGCTGGCGTGCAACGCTTATTCCTATTCTGGTCATACCAATCTCGCTTATTGGTGCATTCTTTATCATGTATCTTGCCGGATTCACTATAAACGTTTTATCACTTCTTGCAATTGTACTTGCCATTGGAATTGTTGTGGACGATGCCATTGTTGTAATGGAGAACATCTATGTAAAAGTGGAAGAAGGAATGAGTCCGATTGATGCCGCATTAAAAGGATCAAAAGAAATCTATTTCGCCGTTATTTCGACTACGATTACTCTAGTATCTGTATTTTTCCCAATCGTCTTTTTAGAAGGCCTGACAGGAAGGCTATTCCGAGAATTTAGTATAGTAATGGCAGGAACCGTTATTATTTCTTCTTTTCTTGCCTTATCGCTTACACCTATGCTTTCGTCAAAAATGCTAAAACGAACGACTAAACATAGCTGGTTTTTCAGAAAAACGGAAGGCTTTTTTGTAAAGCTTAACAATGCCTACAAAAGAAGTCTGGATTCTTTTCTTCTTAACAGACGTTCTGCTATTGTAATTGTTGTGGTTTCCTTTGGATTGATTTTCCTTCTTTGGAAAACAATTCCCGCAGAGATGGCTCCCCTCGAAGATCGTTCCCAAATCTCAATCAATACATCTGCTTTTCAGGGCGCAACTTATGAGTTTATGCTGGATTATACCGATGACATTGCAAAGACCGTAGAAGAGTTAGTTCCTGATCGGGAGGGCTCCATCAATGTTATTAGAGGTGGTGGATCTGGCAGTATTCGTTTGATGCTGAAAAACCCTAAAGAAAGAGATAAAACCCAGCAAGAAATAGCAGATGAGCTATCTGCAGCGCTCAGTACTAAAACAAAAGCAAGAGCATTTATTTCTCAGCAATCTACTTTTGGAGGAAGACGTTCCGGAAGACCAATACAATATGTTCTTCAGGCAACTTCCATCGAAAAATTAAGAGATATCATTCCCGAATTTATGGAAAGAGTGGATGCGAATCCGGTTTTCGAGCAGGCGGATGTTAACCTTAAATTCACCAAACCCGAATTAAGAATACATATCAACCGCGAAAAAGCTACCTCATTAGGCGTTTCAACTCAAAACATTGGTCAGACACTTCAACTTGCTTTGAGTGGCCAACGATTTGGTTATTTCTTTATGAACGGAAAACAGTATGAGATTCTCGGGGAACTCGACCGAAGCGACCGGAATAAACCCCTCGATCTTCAGTCCTTGTATGTGCGGAATAATTCCGGGAATATGATACAGTTTGATAATCTAATCACTTTATCGGAAGAAACGGCTCCTCCACAACTCTATCGTCATAACCGATTTGTTGCGGCTACGGTTTCAGCAGGTTTAGCTAAAGGAAAAACAATTAGCGAAGGACTTATAGAGATGGATAAAATTGCAGCAGATGTGCTCGATGATACTTACAGAACAGCCCTGTCGGGCGATTCAAAAGATTTCCAGGAAAGTTCCTCCAGCCTTATGTTTGCGTTTGTCCTTGCATTAATCTTGATTTTTCTGGTTCTTGCAGCTCAATTTGAAAGTTTCAAGTCTCCTTTTGTTGTCATGATGACTGTTCCTCTTGCACTTCTGGGCGCTCTTATTTTTATGTGGTATTTCAATATTACTATGAATATCTTCAGCCAGATTGGAATCATCATGCTCATCGGATTGGTATCCAAAAATGGTATTCTTATTGTTGAATTTGCTGACCAAAGAAAACTTGCAGGCTTATCGAAAATTGAAGCTATAAAATCTTCAGCGGCAGCCCGTTTTAGACCAATCTTAATGACCAGTATGGCCACTGTTTTAGGAATTGCACCTTTAGCTCTTGGATTTGGCGAAGGAGCACAAAGTCGTGTTGCAATGGGTACAACAGTTATTGGAGGAGTGCTTTTATCTACCTTCCTAACACTTTATGTTGTACCGGCTATTTATACATACATCTCAAACGAAACAAAAACGTCTGAAAATGCAAATTAAATTCATATCCCTTAGCTTGTTAGTGCTTCTCTCTTTTTCTGCCCTAAACGCACAAAAAGTTTATGAGCTTAACGATTGTATCAGTATCGGACTGGAAAGCAATTTCTCTATCCTCGTGGCTAAAAACAACGAGGCCATCTCAAATAATAATTATACCAAAGGAAATGCAGGTTATCTTCCTACACTTGATGTTAGCAGCCGATATGGTGGCACGCTGAATAATACCACGCAGAATCTTGCCGATGGGACTCAAAATACAATCACAGGAACCCATACTACGACTGCAAATACAGGATTAAGTTTAGGTTTTACAATTTTTGATGGTCTCAATGTTCAGACTACTTATAAAAAGTTAGATGAATTAAAGCAAATAGGAGCACTTAATACTCAGATGGAAGTCGAGAATTTAATTACTGATATTGTTTCGGGTTATTATAACTACATACAGCAGGTTCAGAACTTAATTAATTTGAAGTATGCCGTTACACTTTCAAAGGAGCGTCTCAGAATCGATGAACAAAGGTATCTTCTGGGTTCAAACTCAAAACTCCAAGTATTACAGTCGCGTGTTTATCTGAATACAGACAGCTCTTACCTTTCTCGACAATATGAAGTTGTAAGAGCAGCACAGATTAATCTAAATGTACTGATGGCAGCTAAGGATTTAGGCGCTGAATTTATATCAAAAGACAGCACCATTGCCGTTAACAATCAGCTGCTTTATGAAAAACTATTGGAAGAGACTCTTGCTGCAAATACAAGCCTGTTGATTGCATCCAAAAACAAAACAATTTCGGAATACGATTATAAACTCATCGAATCGCGTACCTATCCTTATTTAAATTTTTCGACAGGATATTCTTATAATCTGAATAGCTATTCAACGGGGACCTACAACAATCAAATCACAAATGGAATGAATTATGGTTTGAATCTTGGAGTAAATCTATTCGATGGTTTCAATCAAAGAAGAAAGAAATTGAATTCAACTATTGATATCAAGAATAAAGAATTGAAATACCTCGAAATTGAACAAAGCGTAAAAGCCGACCTTATTACTATTTATCACGCCTACAGCAATAACTTAAGACTCATTAAGCTGGAAGAACAAAACCTTTTAACCGCATCAGAAAACCTGGGAATTGCCTTGGAAAGATATAAACTTGGTAGTCTTTCCGGAATTGAGCTCAGAGAAGTACAAAAAAGCCTCCTCGATGCAAAAGAAAGTTTATTGTCGATTCAATACAAAACAAAAATAGCAGAGATTTCTCTTAAGCTGATATCCGGGAAGATAATGGAATATTATAAGTGAATTTTGAAATTGATAGGAAATTATTTCAGTAAAAAGTTTTCTTATCTTAGCAATTAAGAAAACTGATTTGATATAGGCATTTAAAATTCATCAAATACAAACCAAATAATTAAAACTCTTTCAATGAAATCGTTAACATTAATTTTAGGTCTAATTACATTTTCGCTTTTAATTTATTCATGCGACACACAACCAAAAGTTTATGAGTGGCGTGGCGAAAATCGCAGCGGGATTTATCAGGAAGACAACCTTTTAAAAGAATGGCCAGTTAATGGGCCTAAATTAATTTGGGAAAATAATGAAATTGGTTTTGGTTATGGAGCACCTGTTTTTACTGAGAATCGCATGTATATTTTAGGCGAAATTGATAGCATAGGTTATCTATTTAATTTCGATCTGGATGGAAATTTATTATGGAAAAAAGATTATGGTATCGAATGGACAAAATCTTTCCGCGGTTCGAGATCAACTCCCACAGTTGTTGACGATTTACTTTATGTATGTTCAGGACTTGGAGATATTTATTGCTTTGATGTCAATACGGGCGATAAAAAATGGACTAAAGAGTTTAAGAAAGATTTCCAAGGTGAATACACCATGCACGGCCATTCAGAATCACCGATAATTGAGGACGACAAAGTGTATCTTATGCCGGGCGGAATCAAATATAATGTGGTAGCTTTAAATCGTTTTACTGGCGACCTGATTTGGAAAAATAAAGGCATGGGAGAAAGACCTGCTTATAATGCACCTCAAATAATCAAACTTGCAACAAGAAATGTGTTGGTGCAATTTTCTGCATATCATCTAATGGGTTTCGATACAAAAACAGGGGAACTATTGTGGTCTTACGAACAAGATAATCTTGAACCTGAAAAAAGAACGCTTGGTATGGGCGATACACATAGCAACACAGTAATTTATGATAACGGTTCTATATACTTTGTCGCTGGAGATGGAAATTGCGGCGTAAAATTAAAATTATCTGAAGATGGAAATTCTGTATCTGAGGTTTGGCGAAACACAAAACTCGATGGATTTATGGGTGGCCTTGTTAGTATTGGAGATTATATTTATAGCAATGGTTCCGCCAAACCAGTTTTTATGAGCGTAAATAAAAATTCGGGAGAAATTGCATGTACATTAAAAATTGGTTCAGGAGCTGTTATTGCGGCCAACGATCTATTGTATTATTACAATCAAAAAGGAGAAGTTATGTTAATTGATCCTAACCCTACCGACATGAAAGTCATTAGTGTATTTAAAATTACAAAAGGAGAAAAAGAACATTTTGCTCATCCTGTTATCAATAAAGGTGTTCTTTATATTCGTCATGGAGATTATATTATGGCATACAGTATTAAGGCTGAATAAATTTGAAGATATTACGCGGTTTTTCTTAATACTAATCTGGCAATACAAGTGTTTTTAAAGTTGCAATTTTTAATGAAACTACTTCGAAAAAATACATAACTCAAACATACTTCATTTAACTATCTTTGCCGCCTAATTTTTTAAATTCAGATAATGATTTCAATTGATGGGCTGGCAGTAGAATTTGGTGGAACAACACTTTTTAAAGATATATCTTTTGTTGTAAACGATAAAGATAGAATCGCTTTGATGGGCAAAAATGGTGCAGGAAAATCGACCTTACTTAAAATATTAGCTGGCGTTCAGACTCCAACAAGTGGTAAAGTTTCAGCTCCAAAGGATTCGGTAATTGCATATTTGCCTCAGCAGTTGATGTCGGACAATAAGCGGACTGTATTTGAAGAAGCTTCGCAGGCATTTGCCCAAATGCTCAGTATGCAAATCAAAATGGAAGAATTGAACCATCAGCTTACTGTTCGCACAGATTACGAATCGGAAGAATATTATGCAATTATTGAGCAAGTATCTGAACTTAGCGAAAAAATGTACAGTCAGGGCGAAGTTAATTATGATGCAGAAGTTGAAAAAATATTATTTGGATTAGGCTTTGTACGTACTGATTTTAAACGCTTAACCAGTGAGTTTAGCGGTGGATGGCGTATGCGTATCGAACTAGCCAAAATTTTGCTTCAAAATCCTGATCTGATATTACTCGATGAGCCAACAAACCATCTAGATATTGAATCTGTACAATGGCTCGAAGAATTTTTAATAAACAGCGCTAAAGCAGTTATAGTAATATCGCACGACCGTGCATTTATCGATAATATTACTACGCGCACCATTGAAGTTACAATGGGCCGAATCTATGATTATAAAGTCAACTATACTAAATATCTTGAACTACGCCAGGAACGTAGAGAGCAACAGCAAAAAGCCTTCGATGAACAACAAAAATTTATAGCCGATAATCAGGTATTTATCGACCGCTTTAAAGGCACTTACTCTAAAACTCTTCAAGTACAATCGCGCGTTAAAATGCTCGAAAAGCTTAAAATACTGGAAGTTGACGAAGTAGATAATTCACACCTAAAACTGCGTTTTCCACCATCGCCTCGCTCGGGCACCTATCCTGTTATGGCAGAAAATGTATCAAAAAAATATGATGAACATATTGTATTTTCAGATGCCACTCTTAGCATACAGCGTGGCGAAAAAGTTGCTTTCGTTGGTAAAAACGGTGAAGGCAAATCGACATTGGTAAAAGCAATTATGAGCGAAATAGAGTATGGTGGCAAACTAACATTAGGGCATAATACAATGGTAGGATATTTTGCTCAAAACGAAGCTTCATTGCTTGATGAAAGTCTTACGGTTTTCCAAACAATTGACGATGTTGCCAAAGGCGATATTCGCACTAAAATCAGAGATATACTTGGTGCATTTATGTTTGGTGGCGACGACTGGGACAAGAAAGTGAAAATACTTTCGGGCGGAGAACGAACTCGATTGGCAATGATTAAATTACTGCTCGAACCTGTAAACCTCCTAATCTTGGATGAACCAACCAACCATCTGGATATGAGAACAAAAGACATACTTAAACAAGCACTTTTGGATTATGACGGAACACTTATCTTAGTATCGCACGATCGCGATTTTCTGGATGGCATGGTGAGTAAGATTTTTGAATTTGGCAATAAAAGAGTAAAAGAGCATCTTGAAGGTATTGGTGAGTTTTTGAAACGCAAAAAAATGGAGCATTTGCGTGAAATTGAGTTAAAAGATTAACAAATTCCGATTATGATATTCGACTAGTTTTCTTATCTTTAAGCAAAAATAATCTTATAAAATGAAAGATAATATTAAAGCCACGGAGATATTTTCCGGAACACTTTGGGAAGCAGAACTTCTTAAGAGCTTACTCGAAAATGCGGAAATTGAAGCTTTTTTAAAAGACAATATTATTGGTACTGCATTTCCATGGCATGCTTCTCCTGGAGGTGCTAATCCGGTAAAAGTAATCGTCTCAAGCGCAGATTATGAGAAAG
>CAZTST010000158.1:0-9217 GCA_964616585.1 uncultured Draconibacterium sp. | reverse complement strand
TCCGAATAGCCTATTATATCAAGGTAATTTTCATTTGCTTTAATAATCTTTCCTTCTAAATTAAATTCTACCGTGGCATTTGAGCGGTCGATGGCCATAATTTGGCCGGCTAATTCCAGTTCTTTTTCTTTAATTTCGGTCAATAATTCAGATTGCTTTTGAAGAGTTTTCGTAGAATTTAGAACGATAGCTATACTTTCAGATACTGATTTTAAAAATTCCAATTCAGTATCAGTAAACTCTTTAATAGCGCCCAATTCAATTACGCCTTCCAGTTTTTGATTGTTTGCCAGTGGAAAAGCAACTATATTTTTTGGAATTGTATCGCCAAGCGCAGAATTAATACGAATGTAATCGTCGGGAATATCGGTTATAGAAATCAGTTTTTTTTCAAGTGCTGCTTGGCCGATAAGACCTTCACCCAATTCAAACCAGTTTTTAAGTCCTTTTCTCTTGCTGAAAGCAAAACTGCCTTTAAGGCTGAGTATTTTTGTTTCATCACTGTATATATATATTCCTCCAATTTGAGCTTTAAGATAATTAGCCAAAAAACTGATTATACCTTCCGAGAGAATGTTGATATCTTGTGTTCCTCTCATTTTTTCGGAAAGTTCGGTCTTACCTGTTTTTAACCAGTTGGCACTTGCATTTTCAAATGTAATTTCCTTGAGTGAGGCAGTCATTTTATTCAATGAAATGGCAAGCTCATCATTGTCGGATCTAGGTTCAACTATACCTGAGTAATCGCCTTTTGCAACTTTATTGGTATGTTCTACAATCATTCTCTGGTTGAGTAACAATTCATTAAATGCTACAGCCAATTCTCCTAATTCATCTTTTGTCCTTATATTAAGTTCGTTGCGTAAATCTCCGGCAGATATACTTTTTGTCAATCTCAAAATTTTAGTAACGGGGTTTCGTATATTCCTCGAAATAAAAATTGCAATTAATAAACCCACCAGAGTAATTAATGCCACAATAAGCAACACTTTATTAATAATATTTGATTCCAGTTGTAGTGTTTCATTATTTAATTTTTCGCCCGTATTATTTGCTACAACAATTAGCGTCTGCATTTTATCCTGAAAATCATCTAACAATATATTTCCCTGTCCTTCAATTATGGTTAGCACCATTTCATTCTTTCCGCTTTTGATGAGTTCATAATTCTCAAGTCTGAACTTTTTAAATTCCATATAAGAATTATAGGCATTATCAACATCACTTTTGTTTCCCAGATAGTTTTCAAACAAGACTTTAAACGATTCTTCTACCTCATTTTCAATACCATTAATGTCATTCTCGATTTTGCTTATTTCATCAAGCTTGCTCAATTGAGCCATTTTATACATTTGCAAACGCGTTTTATAAACTTCTCCCTTAATATTTCTTGTAGCCGTGCCGACCTTAAAAAGGTGTTCATACAGGTTTTCGACATTATGTGATATTTTATTCAGATCGTTAAGCACTATTAAGCCTGCAACAAAGGACATAATAATTAAAAAACCAAATCCAACTGTAAGGCGGGTATTTAACTTTAAATCTTTGAATCTCATATTAGTATGGTATTTGAATAATTAAGCTTTAAGTAATTCGAGCTGTACAAATGCGCCGCCTTCTTCCCTGTTTCCAAAACTAAGGCTGCCACCGTGAGCTTCAATAATTTGGTTGGCTAAATATAATCCCAGACCTTTTTTTTGATCAATATTATGAAAACTGCCATAAAATGATTTGATAGGTTTTTCGAGTATTTTTTCTGAGAACCCTTCTCCCTGATCTAAAATTGTACACTGAACGCGATCTCCAGTTTCTTCGACAAGCACTTTTATAACTCCTCCTTTCGGTGAATTATACACTGCATTATCAAAAAGTTCGGTTAATGCCATATGTAAGTAAGAACTATCAGCCATTATCAGTGTATCCTGGACAGATACTTTTGTAGATAAGTTTTTTAATTCTGTTTTTGATTTATTTCTTTCCATCTGATCAGAAAGCATATCTGCTATCCTTAAAGCTTCCGGTTTAAGCAAAGTTTTTCCCATCGTACGTAATTGCGATATTTCCAGCGTTTTCATCGAAAAGGACTCAAGTCGTTTGGTTGAATCATCTAGCATTTCTAGAAATTCCATTGTTTCTTCCGGCAATTCATACTCTTTCAAGATTTGTATTCCTCCCAGAATTCCATTTAAAGGGGTACGTATTTCATGACTCATAAGCAACATAAACTCCGATTTTGCCTGATCCAGATTTTCCAGTTCTTTGTTGGCGACAGCTAAATCGTCCATTGATTTCCATAATTGATGTGTACGTTGATCCACTAATTTTTCTAGACCGGCATTCATTTCTTTCAGCTGGTCTTTACTTCTTTTAAGTTCTATATGCGTATTGACTCTGGCTATTAACTCCTGACTATTAAATGGTTTGGTCAGATAATCTACGCCACCAATACTAAAAGCCTTGCTAATTGATTCAATATCAGTTTTAGCCGTTAAAAAAATGATTGGAAGGTCTTTGTTTTTAGTATAGGATTTTATTTTTTCACAAACTTCAAAGCCGTCCATTTCGGGCATCATAATATCAAGAAGAATAAGATCGAAATCTTCTGCATCAACCCAAGTAAGTGCCTCAGCACCGTTAATTGAATATTCAAATTCATATCCGTTTTCGCTTAAAAAACCGGACAATACCTGAATGTTTTTTGGGTTATCATCAACAATTAATAATTTTGAGTTCTTGTCTTTCATTTTGAATGGCTTAAAGTGATTATATTATTTAATTTGTTGCAAGAATAAAGACGAATAATAACTATTTTTGTTTAGGCTAAGAATAATAACTATAATTTTCTTAAATATTTATAAAAGTAAGTGTATATATATTTTTTTATTCAATAATTACAAAGCTAAAAGAATATATTAAATTATAGCTGTTCTTAACAAAAAAATTAGGAATTCATTTAGAAAAAAGGGGTTTTTTTATTCCCTTTTTGTGATAAATTTCTTTTTAACTAATTGGTGCTTAAGAATTTTGATAATACATTAAACCAGAAGTTATTAGATGAATACAGATTATTAGCAAAACTCTTGCAGATAAATGGTAATTTTAGTCTTCATTTGATTTTAAAAAATATTGTACTTTTGATGAAATAGAAATTAAAAATACAAATCAATGAAAACCTTTTTTCAAATAATAGCTATCTTTTTCTTTATAACTGGAACTATTCAAATTCAAGCACAAGACAACTCCAAAGAAATTTTAGAAAAATTAAATAAGCTAGAACGAGCCAATGAAAACCTTAATCATCAATTGGATATTCTTTCCAAGCAAAGCGATGATATTTTATGGTTTGAGCGCTTAGGCGATGTTGCTTTTATTGACAAAATATTTATTACAGGTCCGCCTGCTAGTAATATAAAGAACACAACTGCAATGGGATATAATAATCCTTTGAAATTTTGGACTTATGTATTTATACCTCGATGGATTGATTCGGAACAAGAATATCCATTGATAGTTTTACCGCATGGTGGCGTTCATGCCGATTTTACAACTTATTATTCACATATAATCAGAGAGTTAGTTGCTCAAGGCTATATAGTAGTTGCACCTGAATATAGAGGAAGTACAGGATATGGAAAATCATATTACCAGAATATTGATTATGGAGGATTAGAAACCGAAGATGTTTACGCAGCAAGAAATCATATGGTAGAAAATTACGATATTGTTGATAATAAACGTGTTGGCATTATTGGATGGAGTCATGGCGGATTAATTTCATTGCTTAATATTTTTGATCATCCAGATGATTATCAAGCTTGTTTTGCCGGAGTTCCGGTTAGCGATTTAATTGCTCGCATGGGTTATCACGAAAAAGGTTATCTCGACTTGTATTCTGCTGATTATCATATTGGTAAAACAGTAAATGAAGATGTAGCAGAATATCGCCGTCGTTCTCCGGCGTGGAATACACATCGTATGAAAGATACTCCACTACTAATACATTCTAACACTATTGATGATGATGTAAATGTTTTGGAAGTAGAGCATTTGATTAAATCGTTGAAGGCTGATGGTAAAAAGTTTGAATATGAAATTTATCAGGCAATTCCTGGCGGTCATTCTTTTGATAGAATTGACACCAAAAAAGCTAATCAGATTAGAGTTAAGATATATAAATTTTTAGCCGAAAAACTTAGGCCACCAAGACCTATTCGGAATGTTGATGAATTACGAAAAGCAGCTTATCGTTTTTAGGGATTAAGAGTTTTTTCAGGCTTCTGGTTCCATGTTTCATGTTTCATGTTTCATGTTTCATGTTCCGTGTTTCATGTTTCATGTTTCAAGTTCCATGTTTCAAGTTTCATGTTTCAAGTTCCATGTTCCATGTTTCATGTTTCAAGTTTCATGTTTCATGTTTCATGTTTCAAGTTCCATGTTTCATGTTTCATGTTCCATGTTTGAAGATAATCTTATTTTGACCTTAAACTTGAAACATGGAACTTGGAACATGGAACTTGGAACATTTTTTACCTTTAATGAATATTCAAAATAGGCAATAACTTGGTTCCTTTTCTATTATTGCCTGCATAATTTAGAATACCGACTTGAACACCATGTAACTCTTTTGTATTGTTAAATAGGGCAATTGATAAACCGGTCATTACACTGGTATTGGAATATCCTACTAATGCCAAACCACGATATTCTTCAGCTTTTAAATAACCTGGAACTATACTTATTCCGCTGATTCGATTATCACTTCTAATAACAGAAGAAGCAATTTGAATTCCATTAACATCAGCATCAGTATTTTCTTTACTATTCCAAATAGTGAAATTAATTCCATTTATTTGCTCCACATGTCTATCGGCAATATTGATTCGGATTCCATTAAATATTGGTGAATTTCCAAAGCCGATACCAACAGTTTTTGTAGGAATTCCAAAATAAAACGAGGATTCGGAATTTGTTTGGGCATTTAAACCGGAAATTTGGAGTAAACAAATAGAGATGAATAATAGACCAAATTTTTTCATAATCAAGAATGGTTTTTCAGGATAAATAATTATTATTTGCAAATAATAAGACGAAGTTGATAAGAAAGAGTTACAATTAGGACACAAAAAAAACCGTTGAAATATTCCAACGGTTTAGTGCGGATGAAGGGACTCGAACCCCCACGCCTCACGGCACTAGATCCTAAGTCTAGCGCGGCTACCAATTACGCCACATCCGCAATTGTTTTTAGGCGCTGCAAATATACAAACATTTTAATACGACAAAATATTTATTTTAAGATTTTGGATGCAATTATATCAGGAAAATTAAGTTCCTACTAAAACCCAGCCAGCAATCCAATTCCACCTACAATCAATCCTACTGCAACATTAATAGCTTTCATAACCAGAAAACTCTTACGCGATTCTGCAAGTAAGGGTAGCGCACCATGGCCATCTTGAACAATTGAACTTGCAAGTAAAATACTGAAAGGTATCAATCCCTGAAAAAAAAGTATGATAAACACAAAATGCGGACCCGATTCAGGTATAATTCCAATTACAACGGCAATTAGCAAGATCATCCATAAATTATCTGTAATCCAATCTTTTACATCATAAAACTGATCAAGACTCTCAACAAATATCATAGCACCCAAAGTCCACAGCAAAATATTAAGAAAATGTTTTTTAATGACATGACCCCAGAGATGTTCCTCCAAAAAATGATCGCTTGCAAATAAAAAGATTATCAATGCGATTACAGATATTAAAACAAAGGTGGCTTGAACCCAATCAAATTCTTGATGACCATTCATTTCTAAACTTTTCTGGATATTGCCATCGACTATGCTAAAACTCGAATGATCGTGACCCATAACTCCTGATAATAAGGCAAATAGAAATAAAACTATTCCACCTATCAGCAAAGCACGTGTGAATGTGATATTTCGCAAATTTTGAAGAATGCTTTGCGGTTTCAAAATAAGCTTCTCCACTTCGTGCTCATGAATAACCATATGGCCGGGAGGCACACAAAAGAATTCAAATCGCTTTCCGAAAATCATCAAAAGCCAGCCAACCAGAATCGCAATAACAAAAATAATTCCATTTAGCCAAAGTGCAGCTTCAGGAATAACTGAAAACATTATAAAAGCCTCATCCCCAGAAGTTGCAATCATAACAGTTACTAAAGCTGCAAATTTTACAATGCCATGTGCATATAGCGAAACTACAGTATAAGTGCCTAAGCAACCGGGAATTATTCCCATAAAAGCAGCAAAAACCAATTGCAAAAAAGGAGAGCCTTTTAAATGCTTTGCCCAGTGGCCGCGAGATTTAACATTTAAGAATTCGATTATCAACATCATTACCAGTACAAAACTGGTAATCATAATCGATTGTTTTATAATCGGTACTAAACTGGCGAGAAATGTTTCCATAAAGCAAAACTAGGTTTTATTCTTATATCTAGATGAACTTAATATTTAAAATACCCAAAAATAATGATTTGATATAAATTTATGTACGGTTCGGAAAATGGCTAATCACTTCTTTCTGTTTATTAACCATTTATCTATAGGCAATAATAAAGAATTAACTGCTACTATCACGATAACGCCAATTAAAGTTTCAGTATAATAACCAACAGCAGCAAGACTTCCAACAGCAGCACTACACCAAACGGTCGCGGCAGTAGTTAAACCATGAACATTTATACCTTCTTTAAATATAATTCCAGCACCTAAAAAACCAATACCAGTTACAATCTGCCCAATTATTCTGGTTACATTTACTTGGTCGTTTGACAAATTAATTGAAAGCATAACGAAAAGGGCAGCACCTATGGCAACAAGTGTATTTGTTCGTAATCCTGCAGATTTGTTATGCCATTGTCTTTCAAAACCAATAATAAATCCAGCAGCTAAAGCAGTTAATAATCGTAGTATAAATTCAAACTCTGTCATAATTCTGCTAGTTTTTAGATGATTCCGGTGAATCTCCATAAGATATAAAAAATGCTGAAAGCACTTAAAAATATCATTCCAATCCAAGCATAAACCAATAACCATTTTTTAGGTTTAGCTTCTTTAGGGAAATCTTTGTGTGTAACAGCTTTATAATTTAAAATTGCCAAAATAGGAGCTGCAACAAATGAAATAGTTGTTGCCATATCAACAATAAATCGCATATTTTGACCAAAATAAACAAGTAAAGCTAATGTTCCAAAAATAGTTATAAGCATCCATGATGAATAAGGAATGATGCTTTTTTTATTTTTTGGTTTTAATATAGGAAACAATAATTCAGATGCAGGCTGCATAACACGAGGATAAGCATCCAAAACCGTGACAGTGGTAGAAAACATTGTAGTTAAAGCTGCAATTGCAATTATCCAATACGCCCAATTGCCTAACGAAAAGGTGTACATATCAATGAGTTGACCTGCAAACTCAACGCCATTGGCCGAGAGTTCTTTACCGGAGCCATACATAACAAATGCGCCCAAAGAAACAAAACCTAATGCAAGGATTGCTGTTCCAAAATATCCGAAATTAAAATCAAAAAGCGATTCTTTTAAACTTGGTTTATATCCGCTAGATTCTATTTTAGCAACAGTCCAGCTTGAGTGCCAAGTGGAAATATCAATTGGACCCGGCATCCAACCTACTAAGGCAATTAAAAAAGCTAAATCGAGTGCATTTCCCCAATCAAAAGCAACTGCTTCAACCGTTTTTATTTCAAAAGCTGCTATTACGGCTATTAATGTTGAAACTGTGAGTGTAATAATTATAACTTTAATCATCTTATCCAAAGCAGAAAATTTACCGCTTAATAACACAAACATTGTAAAGAAAAGGATAATTGCCGTTATACTATTTGGGCTGAGTGTAATTCCGAAAATATTACCAAATAAAGCTGCAGTAACAACAGTAACCGCAGCTTGCAAAGCAAACATTGTGCTAATAGTTAATAGAGCAAAAATTCCAAGCGCCCATTTTCCGGTGGTATTGTAGCCTTCAACTAAAGATTTTCCTGTGGCTGTAGCATAACGAGGAGCAAATTCGAAAAACGGATATTTTATAATATTGGCAGCAATAACAACCCAAATCAACTCAAAACCATAAGTGGCTCCGGCTCTTGTTGATTGAACCAAATGCGAAACTCCAACAGCTGCTCCAGCATATAATAAACCGGGGCCTAGCGTTTTTAATAAATTTTTAAATTTCATAATTAATTGATACCAAAGCTTTTGTGATAATTAGAACTCAAGTTCAAGATTTAGATTATCTTTCAGTTTTTTTAAGTTAGGATTTTTCTCCACCATGGCATTGTATCTTTCAGCAGGACTCATTGGAGCAACGCTATTGCCGTTTTCAATTATCTTGATATTTGCTTTCAGTTTATAATTATTTAATCGTGTTCTAAGAAGTTTTACTAAATCGAATAATTTATCGCTTAAAACGCTTTTTTGTGCATCATTATAAACATGCAACTCTATAATAAAGTTGTCCAAAATTATGGCTTTATTACTTTTTAAAGTGGCGTATAAACTCTGATGATTTTTAATGCTTTCTAAAAAATCAGCACAAATTTCATCCACATTTTCCTGACTAAAATCATCTGCAATATCTTCTTTGCCAATCATATAGGCATCATGATTTATTTCTTCCTGAATGTTGTTTTCTTCAGCTTTTATCGAAACTCCTAAACCCATTCCTTTTGGCACACTTTGAACTCGAATCGGTTTTGTTTCTTGTTCAGGGTTCGAATATTCCCTAGCCATTGGTTCTTTTAGCTCGGTTTCTATAATATTTAGTTTAGTCGAATGTTCTGATGAAATAGTTTTTGGTTCCTCAGTTGACGCAACCGGTTTTGCGTCTTCTGCTTTTTGTTTGGCAACGATTTCGTTAACTGGTTTTTTCTGAATAGGGGCAGAAGGGATTTTATCTTTTGTCTCAGAATCAACAATTCCACTTCCTAATGCCACCATTTGCATTAAAGTCAATTCTATTAGCAATCTTTTATTGTTGCTTGCTTTGTAATTGATATCACAATTTGTATTCAAATCGAGAGCTTTTAATAAAAAAGTCGGTGGGAATTTATTGGCATTTTCGTAATAACGTTGTTTTATTGAAATAGAAGTCTCAAGCAAATCAATAGTTTTTACATCTCTGCTAATCAATAAATTGCGTAAATGTTCACCAAGCCCAATAAGG
>CAZTST010000157.1:0-9324 GCA_964616585.1 uncultured Draconibacterium sp. | reverse complement strand
GATGCAGGTATTAAGCAAGGTCGAAATAAGGTTTTAGGTTTTGCAATAGTGAACTTTTGTACTAAGGTTAAAGATTTGAATATATGGTTTTTAAACTTAATTAAGCTCGGTAATGTATTAGATTATGACATATTACAAAACCTTATTTTTTTTCAATTTTTTTACATTAGTAGAAAAACGAACACCTAACAATCAACCTTATTTCGATTTCGCTCAAATTAAATATTAACATTTGACTTACTTAATATAAAATCGATCCTAATGATGATCCAGCACAATCTCCAAAGTAGTCCTTTGGACAAAATAATTTTTAACCAATTTAAAATCCTTTGTTCATCAATTCACACAAAGAGATTATATTTGCCAAAAATTTCAAACATAAGAATTTGACATATGAACATTCCAATGGTCGACCTTCAAGGTCAATACAGAAAACTGAAAACAGAAATTGATACAGAAATTCAAAAAGTACTTGATAACTCTTCTTATATTAACGGACCGGCAGTGGCTGAATTTGCGAAGGATTTAGAAACGTATCTTGATAAAAAACATGTTATTCCTTGTGCAAATGGCACAGATGCACTTCAAGTAGCAATGATGGCATTAGGTTTAAAGCCCGGAGATGAGGTTATTACAACTACTTTTACATTTATTGCTACTGCCGAAGTAATTGCACTACTTGGCCTTACACCTGTTTTGGTTGATGTTTTGGAAGATACAATGAATATCGATCCTGAGGCAATTCGCAATGCAATTACGCCAAAAACAAAAGCAATTGTTCCGGTTCATTTATTTGGTCAGTGTGCCAATATGGACGAAATAATGGCTATTGCCGATGAGCATAATCTATATGTAATCGAAGATAATGCTCAAGCAATTGGTGCAAATTATACATTTAAAAATGGTAGTGTTAAGAAAGCCGGAACTATTGGTCATATTGGTTGTACATCATTCTTTCCATCAAAGAATTTAGGCGCTTATGGCGATGGCGGAGCAATTTTTACCAATGATGATAAAATGGCCGAGCAAATGCGTGCTGTTGTAAATCACGGAATGAAAGTACGCTATTATCATGATTATGTGGGAATTAACTCACGTTTGGACAGCATTCAGGCTGCAATTTTAAAAGTTAAACTTCCACATTTGGATGAGTTTGCAAAAGCAAGAAACTATGCGGCAAATTATTATAATTCGGCTTTTGCATCTTGCAAAAAAATTATTACGCCAATCACCGCTTCTTTTACCGATCATGTTTTTCATCAATATACTTTAGTTTTAGAGAATGTTGATAGAGAAGGATTACAAAAACATTTAAGCGATAAAGGAATTTCAAATGCAGTGTATTATCCTGTTCCTCTTCATCAACAAAAAGCTTATTTGGATGCTCGTTATACTGATGGCTCATTTCCAATTGCTGAAAAATTAGCTGCAAATGTGCTTTCCTTGCCTATTCATACAGAATTAACAGATGAGCAATTGAAGTTTATTACTGATGCTGTTTTGGAGTTTGTTCAAGGCTAAATTCTAAAACTATTAATCAATAAAGTATTTGTTTTATTACGTTGATTAACAATACGTTAGGGTGATAGGTAATTATCTAACTCTGTGGCTTCGTGTCTCCGTGGTTATTATTTTACCACGAAGACTCTAAGACACTAAGAAGAACGTAAAGAAATTTCAGTAATTTTAGGCGAAAATATAATCGTCTTATGTCATCTCAAACCAAATTTGATTTAAATTTTGTTCGTCAACAATTTCCGGCGCTAAAACGCGATTTTGTATTTATGGATAATGCCGGAGGTTCTCAAGTTCTTGGCGGAGTTATAAATCGCATTTCTGATTATCTAAGCAATACTAATGTACAGTTAGGAGCTTCCTATGCTGTTTCGCAGGAATCCGGTAAACGATTGGATGAAAGCACTTTAAAAATTGCTGAATTCATCAATGCATCACGAAAAGAAGAAGTTGTCGTTGGGCCTTCAACCACAATGCTTTTGAGGATTTTAAGTCTGACTTTAAGCGAACAATGGCAACATGGAGATGAAATAATTGTAACTAATTCCGATCACGAAGCTAATGTTTCATGTTGGATGGACTTGCGCAAAAATGGCATTGTGGTAAAAATTTGGAAGCTGAATCCACAAACAATGCGTTTCGATTTAGACGATTTGCAAGCTTTATTTACTAACAGAACAAAATTAGTGACCTTAGTTCATGTATCCAATATTTTAGGCACTATCAATCCGATTAAAGAAATTGCCGCAGCAGTGCACAATGCCGGAGCATTAATTTGTGTTGATGGAGTGGCTTACGCTCCTCATCGACCAATTGATGTGCAAGATTTGGATGTCGATTTTTATGTATTTAGCACATATAAATCTTATGGCCCACATTTGGCTGTGATGTATGGAAAATACCATCTATTGAAAAGTTTAGAGAGCTTTAATCATTATTTTATAGGTAAGGATGAAGTACCTTATAAATTGCAACCTGGAAATTTTAACTTTGAGCTGACTTACAGTTTGGGCGCAATTCCGGAATATCTTGAGTCGTTGCATGATTATCATTATCAAGCGTTTAATAATTTTAATTCAAAGGAAAAACAAAAAAAGAGTTTTGAATTGATTGCAGAACATGAAGAAAAACTTGCTTCGCAATTGCTTGTTTATCTTTCCGGCAAAGCCGATATTGTTATTATTGGTGAAATTAATGCTGACAAAAACAAGCGAGTTCCAACAATATCATTTATTCATAAAAAGCTTAAAAGCTCAAGAATTGTTGAGCAAATTGACAAATTCAATATTGGCATTCGTTATGGCGATTTTTATGCAAAAAGGATAATTGAAGATTTTGATTTGGTAGAGAAAGATGGAGTTGTACGTGTTAGCTTGGTTCATTATAATACTGCGGAAGAAGTTCGGAAATTGATTCGGGCTTTTGAAACTATATTGTAAGTCTTTTTCCGTATTTTTGTATGTAGAGGCATTTTTTAGTTGAGATAAAATTTGTGAAATGACAAAAGAAAAGGCAATTAAATTATTTGAATCGAAACAAATTCGAGTTGAATGGAATGATGAAACAGAAAAATGGTATTTCTCGATAATCGATATTATTGAGTCTCTTACGGGTAGCAATAATCCGAGAAGATACTGGAGTGACCTAAAAATAAAGCTTGGCACAGAGGGTTATTCTGAACTGTACGAAAAAATCGTACAGTTGAAATTACGTGCTTCTGATGGTAAAATGCGAATAACTGATTGTGCTGACACCGAAGGCATTTTAAGAATAATTCAATCTATTCCTTCACCAAAAGCTGAGCCTTTTAAAAGATGGCTTGCAAAAGTAGGCTATGAAAGAATTGAAGAGACTGAAGATCCGGAAAAAGCTTTTGACAGAGCAATGGAAACCTATCAGAAAAAAGGCTTGGAGAGAGTGTTATCAGCCGATCTAATGCTAAAAGCTTAAAGCCTAAAGAAATCAAGAAGCTTGATAAAAATTTAGAGTAATTAGCAAAATGCACTCAATTTTCAAAATCCTGATTATTATCATATTACTCACTTTTTCTGCTTGTCAAGAAAACAAAGAAAGCTATGATACTCTTGTTTTATCAGGCTCATGGCAATTTCAAAAACAAGGAGATACTGTTTGGTTTTCTGCAAATGTTCCCGGAACAGTGCAAACAGATTTATATGCCAATAATCAAATTTATGATCCATTTTATTTTGATAATGAATTGAATAATAAATGGATAGAAAATAAAAATTGGATTTATCGAAAGAATATTTCTATTAATAAAACACAGCTTTATCAGAGCGCAGAGCTAGTATTTGAAGGTTTGGATACTTATGCTCAAGTATATTTAAACGGAATGCATGTGCTTACTACCAACAATATGTTTCGCACTTATAAAATTGAAATCGATTCTTTTTTGAATGAAGGTGAAAATGAATTAAAAATTTTGTTTGAAAGTCCTGTGCAAAAAGCAATTCCATTATTCGATGCTTTGCCTTATCGCCTTCCGGCGGATAATGATAGAAATGAAAAACAAACCAGTGTTTTTACTCGAAAAGCATCTTTTCAATATGGTTGGGATTGGGGACCAAGATTTGTTACAATGGGAATTTGGCGACCTGTTTATATAAAATTTTGGACTGATTTTAATATTATTGAAAATCGTATTTTCCAGAAAGAATTATCAGATTCGTTAGCCATAGTTGGCTGGCAATCAAATATATATTCAGAGATAGAAACTCAATTGGAGTGTAATATTTATCTGGAAAATCAAGAAATATTGAATCGGAAATTCAATCTAATTAAAGGAATAAATAAACTTTCTGATACTTTTATGATTCAAAATCCAAAACGCTGGTGGCCGAATGGATATGGCGATCAGAAACTTTATAATTTTGAAATATTTCTAAAGACTAAAAATCAGGATATTAAAGAAAATAAAAAACTTGGTTTCAGAACTATTGAGTTGATAACTGAAATTGACAGTATAGGTGAAAGTTTTTATTTCAAAGTAAATGGAATTCCTATTTATGCAAAAGGAGCAAATTATATTCCACAAGATAATTTTTTGCCAAATGTTGATTCATCTCGCTATGCGCAACTAATTAAAAACGTGAAAGATGCAAATATGAATATGCTCCGTATTTGGGGCGGAGGAATTTATGAAAACGATCTTTTTTACAGCCTATGCGATGAAAACGGCATAATGATTTGGCAGGATTTTATGTTTGCCTGTTCACTTTATCCCGGTGATTCTGCTTTTTTGCAAAACGTTGAACAAGAGGCAAATGACAATATAAAAAGATTGCGCGACCATCCAAGTCTCGCACTCTGGTGTGGAAATAACGAAATAAACGAACTTTGGTTTAATTGGGGTTATCAAAAAAAGTTTGGCTATTCAAAAGAAGATTCTTTAAAAATTTGGAACGATTATCAAACCTTATTTAACAATCTTTTGCCGAGTTTGGTAAATAAATTAAGTCCAAAAATATCTTATTGGGAATCTTCACCAAAAATTGGTTGGGGACATGCCGAAAGTATGACTAAAGGCGATTCGCATTATTGGGGAATATGGTGGGGAAAAGAGCCTTTTGAAGTTTATGAAGAAAAAATACCGCGTTTTTCCAGCGAGTTTGGTTTTCAGTCTCTTCCACAAATGAGCACACTTTATTCATTTGCAGATTCAAATCAAATGTATTTGCAATCTGACGCCATGAAATCTCACCAAAAAAGTAGTATTGGCAATCAAACCATTACGGAATATATGGAACGCGATTTTCCTGTTCCTGATAATTTTGAAGATTTTGTTTATGTCAGCCAACTTGTACAGGCTTATGGACTTAGCAAGGCTTTGGAAGCACAAAGAAGAGCCAAACCAAAATGTATGGGTTCTTTATATTGGCAGTTAAACGATTGCTGGCCGGGAATCTCCTGGTCAAGTTTAGATTATTTTGGCAATTGGAAAGCCTTGCATTATGAAGCTCAGCATGATTTTAAAACTTTTTTAATTTCTTTTGAAAAGCAAAGCGATGGATTATCGGTTTTTGTAGTATCGGATAGTTTGCAAAATGTTGATAGTCAACTTGAAATTAGATTAATAGATTTTTATGGCAAAATATTACTTGAAAAGACATTTGATTTAAGAATCGAAGCGAATAGTTCTGAAGAAGTGCTAAAAATTTCGAATTCTCAATTAGAGGATTTAGCTGATAAAAAACAAATGTTGTTTACAGCTCATCTATTTTATAAATCCAAATTACTCGCTGAAAACAATTTCTATTTCGCCAAACCAAAAGATTTGATTTTGCCAAAAGATGCCCGTGTGGAATATAAAATTGAAAAAGATAATCTTTTGATTTGGTCGAAAAATGGCGTATTGATAAAAAATCTTTTTATTGAAGCTGAAACATCTGTTCATTTTTCCAAAAATTTCTTTGATTTATTACCCGGTGATACTGTTTGTTTAAAATTTGATTCTAAAAACATAATGCCTTTTATGCTGAGTTTTAAATGTTTAAATGCAGTTTATTAATAGTTCGCCGATAATTTAAAATTAATGACTAGCAACTCCGATAAGAATATTCATTATCTTTGAATTTAAATGCTTCATAATGAAATCTAAGGAATATATATTGTCTATCATTAAAACTCATAAACCAAATTTAAAAATATTTGGCGTTGAATCCGTAGGATTATTTGGTTCTTATGCGCGCAATGAACAATCTGATTTAAGTGATATTGACATTCTAATAGATTTTGATCCTCAAAAAGAAAACTTTGATAATTATATGGCTATTTGCGACTATTTCGACAATCTATTTAAAAATGAAAAAGTGGAAATAATCACAAAAAACGGCCTCAGTCCTTATATTGGACCTAATATATTAAAAGAAGTCCAATATGTCTAAAAAACCTATAGAATACTTAAGGCATATTTTCGACGAATGCATTTTTATT
This sequence comes from uncultured Draconibacterium sp., assembly GCA_964616585.1. Classification (GTDB taxonomy): domain Bacteria; phylum Bacteroidota; class Bacteroidia; order Bacteroidales; family UBA12170; genus UBA12170. The sequence goes on along the minus strand of CAZTST010000157.1, from coordinate 2,856 downwards.
TCTTCTGTTATTAAAGCGGATACGCAAAAAGATGAGTTAATCAATAATGAAACTTTAAAACGTGCTATTGAGAGAAGTCTTGAAATTATTGGTGAAGCTTCAAAAAAAATCCCAGCCGATTTTATACTTAAATGGGATAAAATTAACTGGAAGAATATGGCAGGAATGAGAGATCGGCTAATCCACGATTATATGGGCGTAAATTATTCTATTGTTTGGGACGTTGTCAAGAACAAAATTCCAGAGCTAAAAAAATCAAATCCAGACTGTGATTCAAGACGAAGAATAAACTATTGATAATACGACTCATAAGAAATAGTAGCACACAAATTATTGAAATTATTTAATTATATCTAAATTGCTAACAATCAGCATTTTGATCACGTTCTGATATTTCCTTCTCAAAAATAATCACCAGCCTGTTAAACCTTTTATTTTTATTTTAGTCAAAGGTTCAGAAAATAACAAAACCTATAAAATATAATATTATGAAAACTAACAAAATTACAACAAGCATTCTAGCAATCGCTTTATTAGTAGGAATGAATTTTACTGCAAGTGCACAGCGTGGACAAGGTATGCAGGGAATGGGATTACAAGCTGGTCAAGGTTTTAATCAAGACCGCCCAATAGCCTGCGCCTATCTTGATTTAACAGAAACGCAACAGACTCAAATAAAAGATTTGCGCTTAGCATTGACAGAAAAGAACTTAACCTTGAGAAATCAATTAGGAGAAATGCGTGCTAAAATGCAGACACTAAGAACCGGTGATAATCAAGATTTAAAAGCCATTTCTAATTTGATTGATGAAATGAGCAAAGTTCAGGCGCAAATAAGAAAGAATGCAGCAGAACATCATTTAGCAGTTCGCGCTTTATTAACTGATGATCAAAAAGTTATGTTTGATGCTCGTCAGGGAAAAGGCTCTATGGCAAAAAAAGGAAATATGGGTAAAAGAGGAAACGCAATGCGTGGAAATCGTCCTAATTGTCCTGTTATGAACCGCTAAAAACAAAAAGAACTTTAAAAAAACTCCTCATAATTTTTTAAAGAATATTCGCCGGCGAACGAAAGTTTGCCGGCTTTTTTGTGTTTTTATGTAATTTTAAGTAATTCTTCTTACAAATTTGACTCTGATATTTTATTTACATATCTTTGATATGCAGCGCAATTTTGCAGATTATAAATAAAGAAATATTTTATTTATAATAATGATATTCAATATTATACCAAACTATGACTTCTTTTATCGATGATTTTTTGTCGTTAATATTTCCTCGCACTTGCGAGATATGCGATAATAGCTTGTATAAAAATGAGGATTTGATTTGTACTTATTGTTTGGGTCGATTACCATTTACAAATTGGCATAAGGATAAAGAAAATCCATTGCAAAATGTTTTTTGGGGAAAGATTCAAATTGAAGGTGTTAGCGCTATTTTTTATTTCCATAATAGTAATCGCGTTCAAACACTTATGCATAAATTTAAATACAGAGGTGTTAAGGAGTTAGGAATTTATTTTGGCAAACGATATGGATTGCAACTAAAAGAGTTTTCTCCATTCAAAGAAGTTGAAATAATTGTTCCTGTGCCACTTCATCCTAAAAAACAAAAAATCAGAGGTTATAATCAAAGCGAGCAATTTGCAATTGGATTAGCTCAATCAATGCAAATTGCTGTTGTTTCCGATAATTTGTTTAGAAAAACTGCTTCCGAAACTCAAACGCGTAAAACCAAGATTGAGCGTTGGCAAAATGTTAAAGATATTTTTGAAGTTAATAATCCTGAAGTATTGAAAGGCAAACACATTTTGTTAGTTGATGATGTAATAACTACCGGCTCTACTTTGGAGGCTTGTGCTCGTATTTTACTTGAAATTCCGGGAGTGCAAATAAGTGTTGCCGCTATGGCTGCGGCTCATCGTTAAGTGATTTTCGAAAAAACACGGATTTTAACGTTATCTCTCTGTGTAACTTAGTGCCTACTTCGTGCGCCTCTGTGAAATAGCTATTACACAGATTTACACAAAGAATCCACAGAGATACGCAGAGAAAGCAATTTATTGTAAATCCAATAGTTAAACCTATTTTTTTACCAGATTAACTCGTCGGAAGGATTGTTTTTAGTAAGCAGTAAGCTTTTCGTTTTTTGTCTATGATTAACGTGAATTAGATTGGTTTGGCTTGGATTACTCTGAAAGAGCAGACGGTTGCTAATGCTAATCTTATCGAAATCAGGAATATTTTTAGCTTCAAGATAAATCCAAGTCAATTCTTGTTCAACTTCTTTTCCAAGATATTTAATTACAGGTTTCTCTTCATCAACTTCTATGCTAAATACTTGAAAAATATAACTTTTTAGAAGCGAATCAGCTTGTGCAATTTCATTTGATTCGCCCAAATAAAGTTTTTTATTGCTCCAATCTTGCATTGTTTGCTCCAAATCGTCAGTAAAAATTCGCAGGCTTATTTCCAAAGTTTCGGTTTCGCTTTTATAATTCACTTCACAAATACTTACATAAAATGGATGTGAACCAAGAAGTTGAAATCCCATGAAAAAAAAGAAAACAAATACAAAACGAACTATTTTATAATTTTTATTTACTTTCACGCCAAATTTTTTTCAAAGATAACCATAATGACCGAATTTGAACTTTACCTGAAACTTGGCTTTCAACACATTATTGATTTACAAGGTTACGATCACATGCTTTTTCTTCTTGCGTTAACAGCTTCATACAAAATAAATGAATTAAAAAATATTGTGATTTTAATTACTGCTTTTACAATTGGTCATTCTATCAGCCTTGCTTTATCAACATTAAATTATATATTAATTCCCGCCAAAATTATC
>CAZTST010000156.1:0-9399 GCA_964616585.1 uncultured Draconibacterium sp. | reverse complement strand
AAACGTCTTATTTAAACACCCAGCTGTCGACTGTTACAAAAAAATTTGAACTTATATTCGATGTTCACCGAAGAATCAAAATTTTACATGAAGATGCTTTCGACGATTGGGGAAATATAAGTTTCAGCCTCTATGAAAATAATGGCAGAAGAGAAAAATTGGGGAGTTTTAAAGGTTATACTTTAAATCTGGTTAATGGCAAAATTGAAGAGGAAAAACTGAGTCTTAAGGATGCGTTTGAGGAAAGGTCTTCTGAAAATTATAATACTGAGAAATTTACTTTTAAAAATGTTCAGGTGGGAAGTATAATTGATTATTCCTTTAGAATATATTCCGATTTCTATTCGCGAATACCCGATTTGGAGTTTCAAAGCAGTATTCCAATATTATGGAATGAAATTACTTTTGAATACCCCGAATATTTTAAATACAAATTTTTTATGACTGGTTCTGAACCAATATTCAAAAGAAATTCGGAAAGATTAGATGAAAAATCAGGAGATTATACAATCCCTAAAATTAGAGATTATTGGCTTCTTAAAGATATACCTTCTTTGAAACAATTGTCCTATATGCGACCCGTACGTAATTATAGAACAAAAATTAATTACGAACTATATGCAGTAGAATTTCCTGGAAGGATGACTGAGAATTATTCAACCAGCTGGGAAGAAATTAATAAAGACATGATGGAAAGCGATAATTTTGGGAAATTGCTTGATCGTTTGGAGCCAACTAAAGAAATTACCGAGCAGTTGGGTGTTTCTGAAGCTTCTGACATTGAAAAAATCCTTGCTGCAGTTAATTATGTACAAAGCAATTATATTTGGAATGATAAACTAAGGGTTTACCCTTCTGACGAATGGAGAAAAAACATCAAAGAACAAAAAGGCAGCTCGGCCGATTTGAATTTCACCTTAATTGGCATTTTAAAAAATTTGGGGATTACTGCGCATCCCGTTATTCTGAGTACTCGTGATAACGGAATAATTTTTAAAACCTTCCCTGCAACCGAAGATTTTAATTATATAATTACGGCCATTCTACTAAACGGAGAATTTATTCTGGTTGACCCAACTTCAGAATTTACAGGTTTAAATATTTTACCTGAACGATGCTTAAATGGAGAAGGAATGCTACTAAGAGAAGAAGGTCACATTTGGATTCCAATAGAAACCAATATTCCTTACGAAATTATTGAGTTTGTTCAGTTTTCTTTCGACAATGAATTAAAAGTTAAAGCAAATTATCAGGCAAAATATTCCAACTATGCTGCCTATATTCTTAGAAATGCAATAGATGAAAAAGGAGGTGAGGAAAAATATATTAAAGAAACTATTGAAGATAACAAGGAATTTAATATTACAGATTACAGTTTTGATAATCTGGACGATTTATCGAAACCGATAATTAAAAAGTATATCGCCACACCTGAAGATTATATTCAGGAAATGGGCGAGATGATTCTTTTTAATCCAATACTGTTTCCAAATTTCAAAGAAAATCCATTTAAAAAAGACAAGCGCGATTTTCCTGTCGATTTTACGTATCCAAGAAACTATTCACATACAGTAATTATTGAATTGCCTGAAGATTATGCATTCGATGAAATTCCGAAAAACATTCGGATAGCTTCACCGGATCGAACTTTATTTTTAAGCGTTATGTATACAGTTGATAACAAGAAACTGAGTATGATAATGAAATACAATATCAACGCTAGTATGTACATTGCTGAACGCTATGATGAAATAAAAAGCTTTTTCGATAATGTTGTAGCTAAAGAAAATGAACAAATTATCATTCGCAAAATATAAGGGCCATGAAAAAATTTATTATTTTATTCTTCATGGGCTTTTCATTTTTCACTTTTGCCCAGAAAGAGATGGATGGAAAATGGCTTGAAGTTCCTGGAAATCTCAAGGAACATGCATCTGCAATTGTTCGTGAATATAAAGTTGGATATATTCTCAAATCACCTAGCGATTTAGAAGAAAATGTTTATATGGTTTTAACAATTCTAGATAATGAAGGTAAAAAATTTGCTACTCAGGTCTGGCATTACGATTTATTTTCAAAATATACTTCCGGTGAAATTCAAATTTTCGATAAAAATGGACAAAGGCTTGAAAAGGAAAGTTTGCGCGATATGGACGATTACGCGTCATCAGGAATTAGCAGTTTTTACGATGATTCACGTTATAAGGTATACGAGCCTCTTGTAAAAGAAACTCCGTATACAATTGTAATACAATATACTAAGAAAATCACTGATTTTTTTCAATTACCGACTTGGCATCCTCAAAGTAATTCAAAAATTGCAGTTGAAAACGCTTCCTTAACTATTTTTAATCAGGGGAATATTGACTTTAAAATAAACCAACAAAATTTTCAAGAAGGAAGTTTTACTTTTACTGATGAAGACCAAAAAAAGCAATGGGAATTTAAAAATATAAAAGCTTTTAAACCCGAAACTTATAGAAAACAATCCTCATTAGCGCGCCTGATTCTCCCAATGAAAAATTTTCAAGTTGAAGGATATTCAGGAAGTAATGATTCCTGGGAAACGCTTGGTAATTGGAGTCTAAAATTGCTTGAGGGAAGAGATAAGCTTCCAGAAGAAACCAAGGTCAAGATTCAAGCTATGGTTAATGGTATTGAAGACCCAAAAGAAAAAGCAAAGGTTATATACGCATGGATGCAGGAAAACACTCGATATATTAGTATTCAAGAAGGTATAGGAGGTTGGCAGCCTTTTCCGGCCAGCGAAGTAGATGAGTTAAAATATGGCGATTGTAAAGGATTAGTAAACTATACAAAAGCACTTTTTGCTGTAGCTGGTATTGAATCGTATTATTCTAGAATTTATGCCGGTAATGGAAGTAAAAATCTTTTGCGAGATTTTCCTTCCAATCAATTTAACCATATTATTCTATGCATTCCTTTTAATGGTGACACAACATGGGCTGAGTGCACTGCTGATAATATAGCTTTAGGGTATTTGGGTGATTTTACCGATGATAGATATGCACTTCTAGTCGATAGAGACCAAAGCAAATTGGTAAAAACAATTGCTTATCCAAAAGAGAAAAATCTTCAAATTCGTGAAGCAAATATCCAAGTTAATATAGACGGTTCAATTAAAGCAACTATTAATACTGCATTTTCGGGAGTTCAATTCGAAAATAGAAGAGCTCAAATAAACGAAAACGAAAAAGACAGAAAAGAATTTTTGTATAATACATTATCTATATCTGGATTTACTATAAAAAACATGGCCTATGACTACAAAAAGGAGATTTTGCCAGAAATTAAAGAAGTGCTTGAAATTGAAGCAGTAAAATTTGCCAGTGTTACAGGTAGCAGAATGTTTATTCCATTAAACCTAATGAATAAATCCGAAAATAAACCAGAGAAAGATACTGTGCGAATAAATCCAATTTTTGTTAATATGGCTTATATTGATATTGATTCTCTTGTTTATCAAATTCCTGAAGGATATGAAGTTGAGCGTTTACCAGAAGATAAAAACCTGGAAAGCAAGTATGGGAATTATAGTTCCAAAGCAGTAGTGGAAGGAAATAGGATTATATATGTGCGAAAACAGGAACAAGATTCCGGTGAGTTTCCAGCAGAAGGTTGGCACGATTTCAGACAATACAAACTAGATATTGTAAAGGCAGATAAAGCAACGGCCATATTAAGAAAAATAGTAAATTAGAAGTATATATTGGGTTTATATAATTTATAATTTGGGAGCTGCCTCATTGTAATCGGCATAACAGAAAAAATATTACTGTGGTTTTTTATCGTGGTAATTCACGAGCGTTTTAAAATAAAGAGGAATCTCTGTTTGAAAAGTCATTTCCTTTTTCGTAAAGGGATGCAATATACTTAATGAATAGGAGTGAAGAGCTAATCGTTTAATTCCTTTCTCTTTTTCTCCATAAATTTTATCGCCAACAATTATATGTCCCATTTCGGAGAAATGAACACGGATTTGATTTTTCCGACCTGTAAAGAGATTGATTTCGAGCAAGCTAAAATTTCTCGATTCCTTCAGAACTTTGTAACCTGTCTTGGCAAATTTTCCTTTCTCAGGATCCTTTACAGAATATACCCTATGCGCTGAATTCTCAACTAAATATGAAGTGATTTCGCCTTCCTTATTTGGGAGTTTGCCATAAATCACGGCCACATACTTTTTACTAAACTCTTGCCAATTATCTTGCAAATAACGTTTTGCCTGTTCGTTTTTTGCAAAAACCAAAATCCCCGAAGTATCTTTATCCAAGCGATGAACAATAAAAATTCTATTCTTGGAGCGTGAATTTCCTTTTTTTACATAATCAGTTAAAAGGAAATAGGCTGTTTTTTCTCTTTCCCCATCGGTGCCTATGGTCAATAGCCCATTAATCTTATCCACTACTATCAAATCTCTATCTTCATAAAGAATGCTAAGTCCGGAAGGCTGATGTTTCTTTGATGGACTTTTAAAGGCCGGGGTTTCTTCGTGCATGTATTGGAGTTTACTTTTTTAACGTATTTGCTTTATCAGCTTTTATGATTCTTTTCATTTGAATTGTCAAGTTGTATTTGCATCATACAGTTTTTGCAATCGAATTTTAACAAATACTTTCTGTTCTGGTCTTGAAGATAGAGAGGTTCTTCAGGAGTTTTCTTTGCTCCCTGAAATCTTTCACAAAAGCCCAACTCATATTTAATGCAATAACGAGTGGTCATCAAGAGCTGATTTTCTTTTGGGGAGCTTATTTCAAGAGCCTTATCCTGCTTTTCAACTCCACTCTCTTTATAAAATTGTACTGCTTTATTATTCGAAATATTTTCAGCAAACCCGACTTCTTTCTGAGGAAAGATTGTTTTTTTTCTTATTGCACTCGAATCTTTTCTTGCAAAAGCTAAAATGCGAACCTGTTCATGCTTTTCGAAAAGGATTCTTCTTATTTCGTTGAGTTCTGAGATTCGAAAAAAATAAGCTTTTTCGCAGTTGATATTCACTTCTGTAATGTGGAACATGGAACTTCCTGATTTATAAAGCTGTGCGATAATATTCTTGCTTGCCATTGCTGTGTCTTTGGCAAGTTCCGGCAAGTCGGGAAGAATGAGTAAGGCGCTAATCTGGTCTTCATCCTTTATCTCAAAATGAAGTTGATGTTCTTTTTCTGTAATTTGAATAGTTGCGGCCACTTTCCGTATTGATTGGTCGGCTTCGAGTTGTTTATTGAATTCATGATCGTGATTGCGATAAAGCATAATTCCCTGACGGAGTTTGGATAGTTCGCTAACATAAATCTTATCACCCATCACTCGCTCAACGCGCAGACCTATCAGTTTATCGTTGTCGATAAAACAAAGACCATCGCCATTGTGCAAAACTTCATCCGACTTAAGCTTAATAAAATCTCTTTCTACTTGAGTTATAATTCCAATTTTCTTTCCCATAGATTTGGGCGATGCACTATTAATCAGCTCATTATCTCTTCCTGTTAAGAAGTAATTGGTGCTTTGTCGGTTGAAACTTCTTTTCGGATCGGGAATAAAGCTAATTTCGGTTTTACCAGATGAAGCTTTTTGGTATGTATTATCTGAACTCAAAATGGCATCGAGCTTTTGCCGGTAGTAGCTTACCACATTTTTAACATAATTAGGGTCTTTTAATCGGCCTTCAATTTTTAGACTGCTAATTCCGGCATCAATCAAAGCTTTTAATTCATTGCTTAGATTTAGGTCTTTAAGCGAAAGCAAATGGCTATTCAACTTTAATTTATTTCCTTTTGCATCGAGGAGATTATAAGGGTGGCGGCACATTTGTGCACAAATTCCTCTATTTGCACTTCTTCCTGTAACTACCTGACTAAAATAGCACTGACCGCTTAAGCTTACGCATAAGGCACCATGAACAAAAAACTCTAGTTCTGCCTTTGTTTGCTTTCTGATTGCCTGAATTTCAGGTAAAGAAAGCTCACGTGCAAGCACAATGCGCTCGAAACCTATTTCGTCGAGGAAGCGAATACGATCAGCTTGATAATTATTAGTTTGTGTACTAGCGTGTAGAGCTATGGGCGGAATATTCATTTTCAATATTCCCATATCTTGGATAATAAGTGCATCGGCTCCTGCCTGATAAATAAGATGAATTAGCTTTTCGGCTTCCTGCAACTCATTATCGTACAAAATTGTATTTAGAGTAACAAAAACTTTCGCCTGGTATTTATGCGCATGAAAAACAAGCTTTTCAATATCGGTTATAGAATTGGAAGCTGCAGCTCTTGCGCCAAAACGATCGGCACCAATATAAACAGCATCGGCTCCATAGTTGATGGCTATTTGGCCTGATTCCAGATTTTTTGCGGGTGCTAAAAGTTCAATTTTACTCATTAAAAAGAAAAAGGCAAATATACAAAGCTTTTAATTTGATATGGCTTTAATTCGATGGAGTTGCTGTTTGTTAAGCATTCCAGACTGATTCTATATCCATAGGGAGTGATTTATGAACCTTAAAATAATAATTTGACGCTAATACAAGCAACGCAAAACTGATTTAAATTTTGTTATTCTGTGTTTTATGCAAAAAAGTTACATAAAGATAATTGATTGGGATGGTGGATGTTAAGTTTTTTTTGAGAATTTTGGGCTAAAGCCCATTTATTAATTCCACTAAAACCTTATGCTCTCAATCAGCTGACGGACAGGGAAATTCGGTCTGATTTTGTCTTATATGATTATTCCGGTACATACTGAACCACTAATTCCGGATCAAACTGAACCACTATTCCGGACGAAACTGAACCATATGTTAAAATGGAATTAACATAAATAATTCAGTTTTTAAGGTTGGTTTTATACTGACATTCCGGCATAAACTGAACCACTTGTTAAAATAAGATTTCGGTGGATTTGTAGCAAACTAAGCTCTTGTATCTTCGGTGAAAAACTCAAGATACGATGGCTAATAAACAAATAAGCATGCTACAAATAAAAAAAGCACTACAACTACTTGAAGAAGGTCGATCAGAGCGTTCCATTTCTACGCAATTGAAATTGAGTCGCAATACGTTGCGTCATTATCAGAACAAGTTTCAAACATCGGGCTTAACGTATTCTCAAATATTAGCACTATCTGATATTGAGTTTTCCTTGCTCATTTACGGAGAACTTTCCAAACCCATCAAAACATTACGTCAAGAAGGATTTGATTCGTTGATTGCTTATTTCTTATCAGAACTTAAACGTGTTGGCGTAACCCGTCAATTGCTTTGGAAAGAATATCTCCAACAAGAACCCGATGGTTATGGATACTCTCAATTTTGTGACCGTTTGAATCAACTCAAGATTAAGAGTAATAACGCTGTAACTATGCATTTGGAGCACGTTGCAGCAGAAAGGATGCAAGTTGATTTTGCCGGTAAAAAACTTTCTTATGTGGACAAGGATAGCGGGGAAGTAAAACAATGCCCTGTATTGGTTTGTACCCTTCCATTTAGTGGCTATACTTATGTTGAGGCTTTGGCCAATGCTTCTCAAAGAAACTTGTACGAATCATTAGGCAGGTGTTTGAGCTATTTTCAAGGAACACCTGCAAATGTTTTGAGTGACAATATGAAACAGTTTGTTGATAAAGCCAGTCGATATGAACCCCGCTTCAATGAAATGGCTCAGCAATGGAGCGTATATTATAATACAAGCTTATCTGCTGCCCGAGTCCGAAAACCAAAAGATAAGCCATCGGTCGAAAAAGAAGTTCACAACTCTTATCTTCGAATATTTGCCCCTTTGCGTAATAATACTTTTTACAGTCTGGACGAACTCAATTGCAGTGTTTTTGAGCAATTGGACAAACACAACGCCACGCCCATGCAGCGATATGGATTAAGCCGCAAAGAACGTTTTGAACAGCAGGAGAAGCATTTACTCAAACCTTTACCATTAACAGAGTTTGTTGTCAAACAAGAAGTCAAAGCAAAAATTCAACGTAACTATCATGTCATATTAGGGGAAGATATGCATCAATATAGTGTACCTTATACTTACGTAGGAGAAACAGTTAAAATAGTTTACGATTATAGTGAAGTGGAAATCTTTTTAAACATGCATCGAATTGCCTTGCATAGCAGAAACCCTCGTCGCAATGGTTATTCCACCAAGGAAGAACATATGCCCGAGAGTCATCTTCGATACAAGCAAGCCAAAGGGTGGCATGCTGATTATTTTATTTCTCAGGCATCTAAAATCGGCGACAATGCAGCAGAGATTTTCAAACGAATACTTGCCCGAAACAGATTCCCGGAACAAACATATAATGCCTGCCTGGGTCTACTTTCCTTGAGTAAAAAGTACGGTTCCCAACGCTTTGAAGCTGCGTGTACACATGCGCTGCCGGCTGCCGGAATTACTTATGGGTTAATGAAGAACATATTGGCTAACAATCAAGACAAGGTAGTCAATCAAATATCGCAGACCGTCTATATCCCAAAACACGAAAACCTTCGAGGAAAAGATGTTTATCGCAATTAGAAATCAACAGAAATTATTTTAGTATTAATCAATTATACAAATATCATGAACACAGAAAACACGATTTATGAGTTACAACAACTCAAGTTAAAAGGGATGCTTCAAACCTATCAAAAGGTTCTTTCAACTCCCCAACAAGAACAGCCCGGAATCCATCATTTTATGGCACTACTATCTGAGGCTGAGATACAGTCTCGTTTACACAATCGTACGGAAATGTATCTAAAACTTAGCAAGCTTCGCTATGATGCAGTATTGGAACAGGTGCATTGCACTTCCGACCGGAATTTAAACAAAGAGTCGATTGCTGCATTATCCGATTGTGGTTTTGTAAAACGGGCTGAAAACATCCTAATAACTGGTGCAACTGGTTGTGGAAAAAGCTATTTGGCTTGTGCAATCGGACGTCAAGCTTGTGCCTTTGGATACAGAACCCTGTACTTCTCAATGAGTAAGTTCCTCGAAAAAATTACTTTATGTAAGTTGGAAGGTACTTTGCTCAAGTTCTTGACGCAGATAGAAAAAACACATTTATTGATACTTGATGACTTTGGTTTACAACCATTGGACGTTACCTCAAGGCTTGCTTTATTACAAATCATAGAAGACAGGTATGGTAAAAAGTCTATGATTATAACTTCGCAGCTCCCCGTTGGCAATTGGTATGAATATATTGGTGAATCAACTATTGCCGATGCAATTATGGACAGATTGTCAGCAAATGCTCATCGCTTCGATTTAAAAGGAGAATCACTTAGAAAAAAATACATTGAAAATTAATCTATATTTGTACTACAAATCCATCGTTTAACAAGTGGTGCAGTTTGCGCCGGAATGGTGGTTCAATATACTCCGGAATTTTCA
>CAZTST010000155.1:0-9473 GCA_964616585.1 uncultured Draconibacterium sp. | reverse complement strand
ATACAAAAAGACATATAGACGCAGCACGCCAAGTTTTAGTTGGTGTGGTACCAAATCCAACATCGCAAATTGATCAAATTACCAATGCGCTGATTTATAAATTTATGGACGACATGGATCAATCAGCAATTAAAACCGGTGGTGACCCATCATTTTTTATTGGTGACTTAGAAAAATATGCGTGGACGCGCCTGATGGATGCACGCATGGGCAACCAAGAACGGATGAATTTGTATTCCGAAGCACTTTTAAAATTTTCCGAAGCCAAACAATTACCGGAACTTTTTCGTGGAATTTTCAAATCTGCTTTTTTGCCATATCGTTCACCAGAAACCCTAGGGTTGTTTTTAAAAGAGATTGATTATTTTAATTATTCCCACTCAGAAGAACTTGGTAATGCTTATGAATATTTGCTTTCAATAATGTCTAGTCAAGGTGATGCTGGTCAATTTCGTACCCCACGTCATATTATTGATTTTATTGTAGATGTTGTGAATCCGACCAAAGATGATAAGGTACTTGATCCTGCCTGTGGCACTGGTGGGTTTTTGGTCAGTTCATACACACATATTTTGGAACAGCATGATGGCAAAGATGATCCAGAAAATAAAGAAAAATCACTAACGCCTGATGAACGCAAAAAATTAATGGCAAATTTTGAGGGTTATGATATAGACCCAACTATGGTGCGTATTGCACAGGTTAATATGTATTTGCATCAATTTAAAAATCCAAAAATTTTTCAATATGATTCTCTTGGAAATGATGAACGCTGGGGAGATAAATTTGATGTGATTCTTGCAAATCCGCCGTTTATGTCACCAAAAGGGGGTATAATGCCACACAATAAATTTAGTATTCAATCGAGTCGATCAGAAGTACTTTTTGTGGATTACATTATGAATCATTTGCGACCAAAAGGACGAGCTGGTATTATTGTGCCGGAAGGAATTATTTTTCAATCAGGTATTGCTTATAAACAACTTCGCAAAAATCTAATTGAAGATGGACTTTTTGCAGTGGTTAGTTTGCCATCTGGAGTATTCGCACCATATAGTGGAGTGAAAACCAGTATTTTGCTTTTTGATAATGAATTGGCTAAAAAAAGTGATGAAATTTTGTTTATAAAAATTGAAGAAGATGGTTTTGAATTAGGAGCAACGCGAAGACTAAGTCAATTTAATGATTTGCCTCATGCAAAAGATACAATTGTAGAATATAAGAAATATTTGTTAGAAGGAAATCAAAAAGAAATGGATCGGGTTGTGTCTGAGAATGGTTCCCTTTCAAGTGCGGTAAAAAAATCAAAAATTGCCGAAAATGGCGACTATAATCTTTCCTGCGACCGCTATCGCATAGCAACCGATTACACTAACGCTAAGTGGACAATGGTGGAGTTGGGAGAGGTTATCAATTTAGATTTTGGAGAAAGAATTACAAAAAATAATAAACGGGGAATTAAATATCCAGTTTATGGAGGAGGTGGTGAAAGTTTTAGAACAGACGAATTTAATCGTGAAAATGAATATGTGATTGCCCGCTTTGCAATGTCGGAGCACTGCGTTCGCTTTGTGGCAGGTCAATTTTGGATGATGGATTCAGGTGGTACTTTTTCAATCAAACCTGAATATCAAGATAAGTTAAACAAAAACTTTGTTGGCAAAATTTTATTAAGTCGCCAAGAAGATATTTTTATGTGCGCGCGTGGTGGGGCACAGAAAAATTTGAACAACAATCATTTTTACGAATTAAAAATTCCTCTTCCTCCTCTTGAAATCCAAGAACGGATTGTGGCGGAGCTGGACGGCTACGCAGACATCATCGTCGGTGCCAAACAAATCACCCAAAACTGGAAACCTAAAATCGATATTGATCCAGAGTGGGAAAAGGTAAAGCTGAGGGATATTGCAGAGTATTTCATTGGTCTAACATACACCCCAGCAGATGTTAGCGACAAAGGGATTATTGTCTTGCGATCATCTAATGTACAGGATGGAGAATTAGATTTTTCAGATATTGTCAGAGTTAGTAAGAAGGTTAAGGAAAATTTAATTGTGCAAGATGGCGATATTTTGATGTGTAGTAGGAATGGAAGCAAGAGATTAGTCGGAAAAACTGCTGTAATAAAAAATCTTACAGAAAAAATGACTTTCGGAACATTTATGACGATTGTTAGAAGTAAATATAATCAGTATCTTTCTTATTTCTTTGTATCAGATTTATTTCGTAATCAAATCGATGGAAGTGAAACCTCATCAATAAATCAGATAACAAAGTATATGTTAGATACAATCGTAGTTCCTCTCCCCCCTGCTGAAATTCAAAAACAAATCGTGGAAAAAATCGAAGCCGAACGTAAGCTCGTGGAAGCTTCTAAAAAACTGATTGAAATTTACGACAAAAAAATCAAAGAAACCATCGCCAAACTTTGGGAAGAATAATCTATAAAAAAATTATGAAATATCTATTTATTGATGATTTTAAATTTGAGGTGAGAAATGGGAAAAAGAAAGGAAACTATTTTGGTTTGACTTTTATTTTCATTGACGCAACAAAATATAACAAGTTTAAAACCGGATTTGATAAATTTATAAGTAAAACTGATTGGCCGGAAGAAATAGAATTTAAGGGAAGATATTTTTTTGATGGCAAAGGATTAAAAGGTAAAAATCAAATTATTTGGCAATCAAAACACGAAACTATTAGAAAAAATATAGGCACTTTTTTCGATAAAACTATATTTTCTGGTAGCAACAAATCACTTGATTTGCTCTATGTTTATACAAAGGGTGAAAAAAATATTGAAAATTATAAAAAAGTGTTGCTTTTTGGAGTTCAAGAATGTTTGAAGAAAAAAGTAAACAAAAGTGCATTAAAAAATTATTGTACCATATATGCTGATAGTGAAAATTCACTCAAAGGAATGTTTGATGCATTTAAGAATATATTTTTAGAGGTTAAAACAAAAACTATAATATTTGAAAATAATTTAAACTTTGTTGCATCTAGTAATTTTGCCCCCGGAATTCAATTGGCAGATATTTTTTCGTATTTTGCTCAATGGTATTTATCAGATGATAAGGAAATTAGACTAAACCCCACACTTTTTGATGATAAAAATTTATATTTAAAAAAAGAGTCTATGAATTTAATAGAAAATTGGCTCAAATCTATTTCCCAAGATTGTAAAGAAATTTAGTTATAGTTATATATGAAGATATTTTTAATTATTTATTGTTTTTATTAGGTAAATTATGAATTATACACTTCCTTCATATCTTTCGCTTCGATATGAAAGCGAAGAAGAACAAAAATATATTGTTGGACTTATTGATCAATTTGAAATGGCCAGAAGTATTGGTTCATATCATCTGGCTCTTTTTGCTTACCATTTATTATTTATTTGCTTTTTCTATCAGACTTTTCATAAACTTAAAATATGGATGCCGGAAAAACATCATTTAGCTCTCGTTTCATTTAGTTCTGAACGTAGAAAAAGATTTAGAGAAGCGGTGAATCCAACAGATTATGTTCATCAGGATAACAAAGAGAGTTCTCTTTTTGAATTTTTGAATATTTTTTGTGATTGTGAAGATGTGGTTGGAAAGTGCAAAGCATTGGTAAAATATAGGAATAGTCGTCTTGGACATGTGAATTATTTATTAGTTTCCGAAGAATCTTTTGAGGAAAAAATCGCCGAATATGATCAAGTTGCAGAAGAGATACAAAAGTTAACACATGTTGAACTTGATAAAACATTTATCAAATATGTCGCAAGCATTGAACAAGAACAAGAAATTACGAGAGATGAACTTGAATTAAATCTTATAATTCCAAACAGATTAAGTGATGTTGATCTTGAGAAGTTGGGTGCTGAATGCGCTATAAATCATGGATTAGTTTATGATAAAATAAAATCTGTTTTGGAAAATGAATTTGGCATCTATGTTAGATTGGCCGATTAAAGCAAGTTGCCCTTGGCATGAAGGTGGAAAAAAAGATCGTGGAACTTATTATTATAATTTTATGGGTAAGATTAAAATAATAAAACCCAAACCATATGAATCCGTAGGAGCTCAATTTATTCTTTCTGGACGAGTTTCGAAGTCTTGCTTAAAGACAGATTGGGGCAGTATGGATTATCGTATCCTCGGCAGTTTAGTTGATGTCGATGGTTTTGAATTTGCTAATACTGTAAGTGCTGATGTTGAATGTCGCTCCCATTCCATTTTTAAGAAAAAACTCAATTTTTCTACCGTCGTACAATTTAGCCAATTCAACGTGCCATTTATTAAAAAATCTCAAGGTCGGATTACTCTCAAATTAAGTGCACAACAAAAAAAATGTGATATATTTCTCCCCTTAATTGTCAGTAAGCTTGAACCGAAAGGCGGGGCTAACCAATCAACTATTGAGAAGCAAAAAAGTATTGGGAAAAGAATTTCTCAATACGAGAAAGATTTGCAGAACTATAACGCCGAAATGGAACGAATAAGAAAGATAACTACAAAAAAGGATGGTGATATTGAAATATGTGATTATGCAGAGCGCGACAGACTTGAAGCAGAACTAGAAGAGAAATATAAAGATGCAATTAAGTGGCGAGGACCGCTTTTTGCTGGCCCTGACCTGTTACCTTTTGTATTAAAAACTTGTTTGGAGCTTATAACGATATGGATTATCAAAAATGCACTGTCAGATTTGAATGATGCACTATGGAACAAATTTAAAAAGACGGTCAAACAAGTTTTTAGTAAAAAGAAAAAGAAATTCCATGAAAAGAAAAATGACATAGCTTTGATTTTAAAACAAGAAAGAAAAAAGACAGTCGTTTTTCTTTTTAGAATAAGTTTAACCTTGGAGGAAGTAGAAGATGCTCTGTCAAAATCCAGAGAAATATTAACTGGTTTATCGGATAGTGTTTTGAGCCAAGAAACTTATGCTCCAATAGTCTTTAGGTTTAATTCGGAGAAAAAATGGGAAGAATCTTCTGATTGGATGGAGAATGATATAAGAGATGGTGAAAAAGTGGGACATGCTGTTAACATTGGCAATACAGTTGTCGGACTATCTCCCCAAGACTATGTTGAAAAAATAAAATCTGAACGGCAATCTAAATTATCTCAAAGCAATGGAGAGAATAAAGAAAAGAACATGGATTGATTTTTAATATTATTACTTTTGTATTTTTACTGTCTTATCTATTAATATCAACTTACTTTTCAAACACTCCAACAAGTCTCTTTTCTCCTGCTTGGTTCCCTCCAGCAAAGTATATTTAGCATAGTTCTGTATATTCACATCAGATAATCTTTTTGGTAATTCGTCATCGTTGTTACCCGTCATAATATAGTTAAACTTTTGAAATCTTTGGATTTCTTTTTTTATTTTCTCCACAGTCCTTAATTTATCAATATCAATTTTATCTATCAATACAATCATCTGCTTAATTAATTCTTCTTCTCTAATAGCTGGTTGTTTACAATCTCGATCTTTACCACAGGTACAGTGATAGTACACGTATCGGTGAATATTGCCATTCTGCTGGTGCTTGAATTTTTCTTCAGCAGTAATGCCTGATCCACACGCTCCGCAGAAAAGTAATTTGGTAAAGGCGAAGTCTATTGTTCCCGGATGTCTTTTTGGTGCCACAGACATTTTATCTCTAACTTTCAAGAAAAGTTCTTTAGATATAATTGGATCATATTTTCCTTTATATATTTTGCCTGAATCAACAGGGTATTCAAACTCACCACAATAAAATGATTCTTTAAGCATTCTAAAAATCATACTCAAAGTTATTTTTTTGTTATTTCTTGTTCTAAATCCTTTTGTATCATTCATCCATTTATATAAATCTCGTCCACTATAATTTTCCTGAACAACTAATTCAAATGCTTGTTTAATAATAGGGGCTCGTTCATTATCAATAAAAACTTTTTTATCTCCTTTGTCAGCATATTTATCATGAAGATATCCTAATGGTGGTTTGCCTGGTCTCCAGCCCTTATCGCACTTTGCTCTCAGACCTCTTTTGACATTTTCGCCCTTGTGGTCATTTTCTAGTTTTGCCTGTGATCCTAAAATCATTAATAAAAACTTTTCATTTGGATTATTGGTAAATTTTTGTGTGTGCGTTTTAATCTCTATTAATTTTCCCTGGTCCATTAAATCTACCACTGATCCTAAATCACCAGCATTACGACTCAGTCGATCAGGTGCCCAGCATAAAATTCCAGTAAACATTTCTGCTCGAATATCGGTAAGTAGTTGATTAAATACGGGTCTTTGTCCAGAGTCTTTGGCAGAATGTGATTCTCTGCGAATTTCTTTAATTTCCATGTTTTCAGCTTTGGCTAATTCAAGCATTTCTTTAATTTGGCTATCAATACTTAAAGCCTGAAGCTCGTCTGATTCTGTACTTTTTCTCGCATAAAGACAATACTGGATAGGGATTGTTGGTGTTGTTTGATTCTCCATATAGTTGTAATTATTTATCTTACAAGTACATTAATGACACGACCTGCTCAGGTAGTCCAGACCCCTGAAAGTTGATAAGAAGTAGATAAGTCGCCCCAAAACCCCTCTTTACGATTCCTTTTTTCTAAGCTATACTTAAAGTGATAATTCAAATGGCCTAAACTTCAATTTTTGGAGCATGGTAAAAAAAACTCGTTGAAAAGACTGATCCCCGCGATCAGCAACTTTTCAACGAGTCATGTCCCGAAAGGGGTATGGGACCGCAAGGTCTAGCTGGCGTGGGGTTTTATGTTTTTACACATCCCATCACCAGCCCAAAAGGTTGTTTTTTTATTTTATTAATCAATAAAAATATATGAAAAAATGTAAATTTTGTGCCGAAGAAATTCAAGATGCTGCAGTTAAATGCAAACATTGTGGAGAGGATTTATCAAAAGAAATTTTAGATACTCCTTATGGAGTAAGTAAAAGTGATTACGCTAAATATGTGATAGTTGCTATTTTAATACCTATTGCTGGTATTATTATGGGAATTTATTTTATGACCCAGCATAGTCCCAAGACTAAAAAAATGGGAGAAAGTATTTTGGTTTGGGGAATTGTGATTTCTATCTTGATTAGTGTTATTATTATATTTTGTGGAGGTTGGAATATTTTATATTATTAATTGTAAAATAAATAATAATTAACATAAATTAATCATATGATAAAATGTCCTTATTGTGCCGAAGAAATTCAAGACGATGCAATTAAATGTAAACATTGTGATAGTAATCTTAAAGAATACACAAAAGAACAAAAAGATACGAAAAAAATAAAAGCACTTGTGTTGTTTGTTGTATTAGTCGGCATATCCATTATGGCATTGAGATTTTTATTTTTTTATTAGATTATAATAAATGATTGTTAATAAGAAAAAAATATGAAAAAATGTAAATTTTGTGCCGAAGAAATTCAAGACGATGCAATTAAATGTAAACATTGCGGAGAGGATTTATTAAAAAAAGAAAAAAAACAACCTGAAAAAATATCATCAGGTAAAGGTATTGCAAGTGGTTGTGGGTGTTTAGTTTTAATAATTATTTTTGTTATTATAATTATCGCTATTTTTTCTTCTGGTGATGATAAGAATAGTTATGATAATAAAAATGACAATGGCGATGTTGCAGCTGTTTGTGCACACAACAAAATAAAGACTATGCTAAAAAGTCCAAGTTCAGCTAAATTTCCATGGGGGCTAACAAGTAGTTTAATTAGTGGTAATAAATATAAAGTTGCAAATTATGTTGATTCTCAGAATAGCTTTGGTGCGATGATTAGAACAAACTATGTTTGTGATGTTGTAGTTATTAATGCCAGTTCTTTTGATTGTGATGTTTCTTGTGTTGTTGAATAAAAATATAATTTAATTAGCTAATGACAAAAAATATGAAAAAATGTAAAAAATGTCATGAAGAAATTCAAGACGAAGCAAAAAAATGTAAACATTGTAGTGCTGATTTAAGAAATTGGTTTGTCAGACATAAAGTTATTACTGTTATTTTGGTATTACTATTGCTGGGGATTATTGGTAGTGCCATGGATGATAATGATGGGACAACAAAAAAAGATACATCATCTAATTTACAATCACCCCCTAAAACTATTCAGCAATTAAGCCAGCCAACAGAACCCATTAAAATAAAAATCACGGAGTTAGCTGATGATTTTGATGCCAATCAGGTAGCGGCAGAAGCTAAATGGAAAGGCAAATTTGTGGAATTTTCCGCTACAATATCAAATATCACTGACTCTGGAATATCTTTTTTTAATGTTGCCAGCAAGGATTTCTCAATGACACAGGTAAGTTGCCAAATTATTGACAAACAACAACTTATGCCACTTAAAAACGAACAAATTGTCACTGTCCGCGGAATAGTTGACGATCAAACATTTGGAGTAATTGATATACATTCTTGTGAGGTTATAAAATAGTGTTAGAACTGTTGCGGAAGGAGAATGGAGTCTTTGGAATGGAGAGCCTAAGGTTGAACTTAAATAACTTTTTAGTATGATTATTGAATTTTCAATTTCAATTGATGGGAAGCCAGTGGGTGAGAATGGTAAAAAAGAAATTAGTGCAAAGATCATGGAAACTTTTTTGATTGATAACACAGAAATAATATTAAATAAAAATTTAACAAGTTAAAAATATCAGCTAAAGTTAAAAAGAAATTTTATGAAAGAAAAAGATAAAAAAATATCTTAAATATATAAGCCTATGTCAATCATAATTTCTTCAAATGGCAGAAATGCCAAAAAGATAGATAAATCCAATTTTGATAAAGAGGATTATCTTCAAAACTATATCCACCAAAATCCAGAATCAATTCCAGTTTATGAGATTAAAGAAGATAAACGTCTTTTGGTTGTTGCTAGAGAATTTTCAACTGAATCAGGTCCGATCGATGCTTTAGCTATAGATAAAGATGGTGACATATATATTGTTGAAACCAAACTTTATAAAAATCCTGACAAAAGAACGGTTGTCGCCCAAGCATTAGATTATGGCGCTTCTATGTGGAAACATTTAAATGATTTTAGTGAATTTATTCAGAGAATTGAAAAGGCAGTTCAAACTAATTTTAGTGTTAGTTTTTTAGACAAAGCAAAAACTTTTTTTAATATTGATGATGAAAATTTTGAGATTTTAAAAGAAGCCATGCGTCGCAATTTAGATGATGGTAATTTGAAGTTTGTGATTTTAATGGATTCCATAGACGAAAGATTAAAAGACTTGATCATCTACGTTAATCAAAACAGTCAGTTTGATATTTACGCTGTGCAATTGGAATATTACAAGTATGAGAAATATGAGATAATGATTCCTAAGATTTTTGGTGTTGAAGTAAAGAAGAATGTAGGCACAAAAAGTACTGGTGCTAGAAAGATTTGGAATGAAGTGGATTATATTAAGCAAGTTAAAGAAAAATTAGGGGATCAGAGCGATAAGT
>CAZTST010000154.1:0-9510 GCA_964616585.1 uncultured Draconibacterium sp. | reverse complement strand
TAGATGTTACCGATTTAGATGCCGTAGAAAAATGTATAGGACTGGTATTTGAAAAAGAAGGAAAGATAGATATCTTAATAAACAATGCCGGCATGCATACGGGTGGGGCTATCGAAGATATGCCTTATGAAAGCATACGAGCTCAAATGGAAACAAATTTTATGGGTGCCGTTCATACTATAAAAACAGCATTGCCAGTCATGCGCAAACAAGGCAATGGTACTATTATAAATATAAGTTCGATAGGCGGCTTGATGGGGCTTCCATTCCAGGGACATTATTCAGCAAGTAAATTTGCACTCGAAGGTTTTAGTGAGGCACTTCGTATGGAGCTTAAGCAGTTCAATATTAATGTGATAGTTATAAATCCCGGCGATTTTCATACAAACAATACACAAAACCGTATAAATGTTAATGTTTCAAACAATGATAGTGCTTACCAAATGCAATTTGGCAAAACACTGTCTATTATAGAAAACGATGAAAATAATGGATGGCAGCCTGAAATTCTTGCTCGTAAAATATATAAAATTATTAAAAAAGAACGACCTGCAAATCATTATGTAATTGCATCTTTTGAACAAAAGCTTGCCATTGTGCTGAAACGTATCCTTCCGGAAAAATGGTTTGCGGCCATTCTTCGAGGACATTACGGAATTAAATAGATATGAAACAAAATCGTATATCACAATTTGATAATTCATTGAGAGTTTTTAACGAATTCGAATAAATTCATTTTGAATTGTGGTTATTTTCAGCCTGTATCTGGCAAAAATCTGGCAAATTCTAAAATGCTGTCTGATTTTAGTCGAAAAAGATAAATTTTTGAGTTTGGTTAAAGCCTTGCAAATGAAGAAATTTTATATATTTGCAACCTCAAATGGGGGATTAGCTCTTTGGCTTGAGCGTCCCGATGCAATCGGGAAGGACAACAGTTTGATTGCAATTGAAATAAAAAAAGGGGGATTAGCTCAGTTGGCTAGAGCGTTTGACTGGCAGTCAAAAGGTCGACGGTTCGATTCCGTTATTCTCCACAAAGGGACGTTCTGCAAGGAGCTTCCCTTTTTTCAATTCAGGTATAACTTGAAATGATTTCTTCATCTCATCAATGTGCGACTCGAATTGCGCATTCAATTTAAGCATATCTTCGCGCTGCAAAAATTCCGCTTTTGCTTTAAATAAATGGGCATTTTCAAAAAGATTAAATATGAAAGCTTCTGTACCTTATAGCGACTTGGTTGGCACAGCATCCGCCAGCCTTGATTCGCCATCCGACTTGAACGAATTCCTGGCATCACGGCATGTTGATACTGAAAGATATACTGCCATAGGTGCAAGTTTCTATGCTCATGATATCAATGCTTTTTCGGCAAACATTATTTGTCTCGACTATGAAAAAGATATTTTTCCTGTTTTTTTTAAGTTTTAGCTTTTCCATTTTCGGGCAAGTGGCAGAAGAAGAAATCATTCCTGTGCTCAACGATTCTACCTTGCAATATCATTTTCAAGCCCCTTTTCCTATCGACTCAATTATAGTTTTCGGCAAATATTTTGTAGGGAAACCTTACCGTTACAAAACTCCTTCGGGCGTCATTTTTGATTGCAGTGGGTTTTTATCCTTTATCTTCGAGGCAAAAAATTACAAGATTCCTCACAACGCAGGTGCGATTTTCAAAATCTCGAAACCCATCGAACTTGCGGAAGTAAAAAAAGGAGATATGCTGTTTTTTAAAGGGCGTAATTTGGAAAATCCCCGTATTGGTCATGTAAGTTTGGTTGTGGATGTAAACGAATATGGCCCTGTTATGATGCACAGCAACAGACGTGGCGTTGTTATTGAGGAATATAAGCTTGCCTATTACAAAGCTCGGTTTTTAAAAGCAGGGAGATTGCCCTTTTTCAATTTTGAAGAGACCAAAGCTATAGTTATTCCAGAAACGGTCATTGTTCCCGAAGATTAAGGAATCACAATTCCACAATCACAGGATTCGATTCCGATATTCTCCACAAAGATTATCAGAGAGTTACATTAATTTGCTGCTCTCTTTTTTTTTACAAAATAGTCTATAGGTCTGCATTTCGCCTTGCGATAATACATCATTACAAATTACTTAAATCCTCCTGCAATCTCATTTTTACTAAATTTACACACAAATAATATTTTAAATTAAGCACTTAAGCTATGACAAAACAATCTATAACTTCTCGCATATTTTTTATCCTTATTTCTTTTGTTTTAAGCACTTTTGTCGCGCTTCAAGCACAAACAGTAAAACTAAAACTGATTGAAACCAGCGATGTCCACGGAGCTCTTTTTCCTTGGAATTTTATAGATGATAAGCCCGCATCTGCTTCTCTTGCACAAGTTTACACTTATGTTGAAGAACAAAGAGCAGATAAAAGTCAGTCGGTGATTTTATTGGATAATGGAGATATTTTGCAAGGACAGCCTCTAGTTTATTATTCAAATTTTGAAAAACCTGATGCTGAACATATTTGCGCTTCAGTAATGAATTATATGAGATACGATGCGGCTACTGTTGGTAATCACGATATTGAAGCTGGACATTCTGTTTATGATAAAATCGAAAAAGAGTTTAATTTCCCATGGATGGCTGCTAATGCTGTGGATACAAAAACAGGAAAGCCTTATTTTAAACCCTATACAATCTTGAAACGTAATGGAGTTAAAATTGCCATTCTTGGACTTATTACACCGGGAATTCCAATGTGGCTTCCTGAAAAAATTTGGAGCGGTATTGATTTTCAGGATATGATTATAAGTGCTAAAAAATGGGTGGAAATTATTGAAGAACAAGAGCATCCTGATTTGTTAATCGGACTTTTTCATTCAGGAGTTGAAGCAACATATAATGGACAAACAGCCGAAATGAATCGTAATGAGAATGCATCGCAGCTTGTAGCTGAGCAAGTTCCGGGTTTTGATGTTGTATTTGTTGGGCACGATCACAAAAGCTGGAACTATTGGGTGAAAAATACCGAAGGGAAAAAAGTGTTAATTCTTGGAACACAGGGCTCATCACGCACTGCTACAGAGGCGACTATAATTTTAAACAAAAACACAGAAACCAATGTTTGGGAAAAAGAAATTAGCGGCGATGTAATTCATGTTGAAAATTATAAATCTGACGAGAAGTTTATGACTGAATTCGAACCGATTATCAATGAAGTAAAAAATTATGTAGCAAAACCCATCGGCCAATTTACAGAAACTATATCGACAAAAGAATCCTTTTTTGGTGATTCTCCTTTTGTCGATCTTATTCAGCGTATTCAACTTGAACTTACGAATGCAGATGTTTCTTTTGCCGCACCACTTTCGTTCGATGCCGAGATTAAGGAAGGTGTAGTTTACGTTCGTGATATGTTCAATTTATATAAGTATGAAAATCTTTTATACACTATGAAAATGAGCGGTCAAGAGATAAAAGACTATCTTGAATATTCTTATGGTCAATGGTTTAATAGAATGAAAAATGCTGAGGATCATTTACTTAATTTTAACCGTGATGAAAAAGGAGAGCTTATTTTTTCTCATGGAAATCCACAACTGGCCGCAAGTTATTATAATTTTTCATCTGCAGCAGGAATAATATATACAGTTGATGTTACAAAATCTGCAGGTGAAAGGATTACAATTACTTCGATGAATGATGGGAAACTTTTTGATTTAAAGAAAATTTATACGGTTGCTTTGAACTCATATAGAGGAAATGGCGGTGGTGGTCATTTGTCACTTGGCGCAAAAATTCCTAAAGATGAAATTGCGGGAAGAATTATTAATTCCACGCAAAAAGATCTTCGTTTTTTCTTAATGAAGTGGATTGAAAATGAGAAAGTAGTTACGCCCATGCCTTTTAATAATTGGACTGTAATTCCACACGATTGGTGGGAAAAAGGTAAAGAGAAAGACATGAATCTGATGTTTAAATAAAGACCACCAATTTATACTTGATTGAAGTTCTAATGTGTTTCGT
Organism: uncultured Draconibacterium sp.; assembly: GCA_964616585.1. GTDB lineage: Bacteria > Bacteroidota > Bacteroidia > Bacteroidales > UBA12170 > UBA12170. Next base: position 5,512 of record CAZTST010000154.1, on the reverse strand, counting down.
AAGATTATTATGTTAATTTTACTAGTACAAATAAATACTTGCGTAAATATTAAATTGGAAATTTCGGATAATTAATGCGTAAATAAAACCTCAATATATGGAATCAGTAAGTTTTAAGGTATACAAATATCGCTGGCTAATGCTAAGTGTGTATATGTTTATTGTGGCGGTTAATCAAATGCTCTGGATCACTTTTGCACCCATTACTGCTGATGCAGCAAAGTATTATGCGGTCACCGACCTTCAAATCGGCATTCTCTCTATGAGTTTTATGATCGTGTTTATAGTTGTTTCCTTCCCGGCATCTTGGATTATAGATACTTATGGGATTCGCATAGGTGTTGGAATAGGTGCAGTTCTTACAGGAGTTTTTGGCTTGTTACGTGGTTTGGTCGATGCTAATTATGATTTATTGCTTCTTTCACAAATAGGAATAGCAATCGGTCAACCTTTTCTTCTTAATGCTATTACTAAACTTGCAGCTCGCTGGTTTCCTATCGAAGAAAGAGCGACAGCATCTGGTCTTGGTACATTGGCAATGTATCTCGGAATATTAATTGCAATGTTACTCACGCCTTTTCTTACAAAAGGAAGTGGCATAAAAGGAATGCTATATATCTATGGAATTATTTCAGTTGTAGCTGCATTTATCTTTCTTTTATTTTCAAAAGAACGTCCTCCAACAGCTCCATGCCGACCCGACCAAGAAGAACGTTCTCTTGTTTTAGATGGACTTAAAGATATGTTACATAATAAAAATTTCTATTTATTGATGATCATCTTTTTTATTGGATTGGGAGTATTCAACAGTGTTTCTACATGGATAGAGGATATTCTTAGACCAAGAGGTTTCTCTGCTACACAAGCCGGAATAACCGGTGGAGCAATGATTTTTGCAGGTATTGTTGGAGCAGTAATTATGCCTATGCTCTCCGATCACTTCAGGAAGAGAATTCCATTTATCATTATTGCACTTATTGGCAGTATAGTTGGTCTGGCAGGTTTGACTTTTGCAACTGAATATTGGCTTCTAATTACTTCAGGAACCATCTTAGGATTTTTCTTACTTAGTTCCGGTCCAATCGGATTTCAATATGGTGCCGAAATCACTTATCCGGCATCGGAAGGAACTTCAAACGGTATGCTGTTACTTATGGGTCAGATTTCGGGCATTGCATTTATTTTTGCATTGGATAGCTTCAAATCAGAATTCACCGGTTCTATGACTCAACCATTGATTTGGTTAATCGCTCTTATGTTTCTCAGCCTTGTTCTATCAATCTTTCTCAAAGAATCATCATTGATAAGCAAGAAATAAAAACAATTTTCGAATATGAATAAATTTAATAAATGCTGAATATGCAAAATTTGTATTTTAAATTATTCCTGTTAAGTTTAATAAGCAGTTTTATATTTTTATCGTGTGTCAATAAAAAAAGTGATAATAAAAATTCGGAAACTGCCAATTTTAAAATAAGGCAATTGGTTGATACTATTGGCTTTACGCAATATGCATGGCAAATGGATTCGATTATTGCAAGAATTGATAACGAAGATAAAATCAAGACAGAGACTGTATATAAAATGGCAATTTGTCCACACGATGATTATGCTTATGCAGGAGGATTGTATTCCAAAACTTTAACAGGAATTAAAGCAAAAACTATTGTACTGATTGGAGTAGCGCATAAAGCACAGAAGTTTAATCTTGATAATAAACTGGTTTTTGGATCTTTTGATGCATGGAAAGGTACATTTGGAAATATTCCTGTTTCATCGCTTAGAGATAAACTATTAAAAAAAATGTCAGCAGAAAGCTATATTGTTCACGACAGCATGATGCTGATTGAACATTCATTGGAAGCTATTACTCCATTTCTTCAAAATAACAATAAAGACTTAGAAATAATACCATTGCTTGTTCCTTATTTTCAGTTCGATAATATGGAAATATTTGCAGAAGAATTAGCAAATGCTTTGTATGTTTTAATGAAAGATGAGAATCTGGAATATGGAAAAGATTTAGCCATTGTTATTTCTACTGATGCAATTCATTATGGCGATATAGATTGGAGCAACGATAAAATGGCTCCTTTTGGTGTTGATGACGAAGGAACGGTAAAGGTCATACAAAAAGAGCAAGAAATTGTTAATCAATGTCTTGTGGGAGAACTAAATACTGAAAAGGCAAAACGTTTTAGCGAGTATATGCTGGAAGAGGCTAATTATAAAGAATATAAATGGTATTGGTGTGGCAGATACTCTGTGCCTTTTGGGCTGATGTTTGCCAACTCTTTAAACAATTTAATCGAACATAAGTCATTGAATGGAACTCTAATAGATTATAGAAGTAGCTTCCATAATCCATATATCGAAACAAAAGATATAGGAATGGGAACAACTGCTGATGCTCATCAGCGTCATTGGGTTGGTTATGTCGGCGTTGTTTATAAATAAAAACTTGGCGGAAAAATATATCGTCAAACATACAAAGCATTTGGATTAGATTCTGCTCTGGAATTTGGAACAGGCATTTATTATTTTGACCTAAATAGAAAGTTCAAAAAGCCCTAACTTTTTAATAAGTGAGAAAAATTGCAATTGTATTAATCTTAATCATTATATTTGGCAAGCGTATAAGCAGTTATTTGGAAATCCTTTCTTTATGAAACTTTCCTAGTATTTAATTATTAAACCTTCGTTATGCAAAAGTTATTGTTAATTATCATTTTATTTTTTGCCGTATCGCATATTTATGCTCAACAACCGCCATCAAAAGAATCTATCGAAAAGGGAATAAAGCTTCACGATGAAGAAAAATATCCGGAAGCTCTGAGTTTGTATAAAATGGTTCATGAAAATGATTCAAATTATACCTGGATGCTCACAGAAATGGCTTTAACCTATCTAAAAATGGAAAAATATGATAGCGTTATCTATGTGGCTGATAGAGGTTTAGAATTATCTTCAAGCACCAGGCAAAATTTAATGATGAGTAAAGGCACAGCCTATGATAATTTAAATCAGCCTGACAAGGCTATTGAAATATATAAGAGTTCTCTAGAATTATATCCTTATTCCTACCTTTTGCACTATAATTTGGGAGTAACCTATTTAGGGGTGAATAATTATCCCAAAGCTGTAGAATGTTTTCAGGAAGCATTAAGATGTAATCCTTTTCATGCGTCAAGTCATTTAGAACTTGGGAGGCTTATGGCTCGGCAAAAGCAATATACAAGAGCCATGCTTTCTCTTGAAACCTTTATGGCGCTTGAGCCTGCTAGCAATAGAAGCAATAAAGTATTAATTTTTATCGAAAACATTTCGAATAATTATTTAGACACAATCGGTGGCAGTTATATTGAGCCCTTTATGGAAAACAAACTACTTAGCGAGATTGATGAATATATTAAAGCAAAAATTGTTCTAAATCAACGATTTGACCTAGCTATTGAATTTAATTCAAGTTTGGTAAAACAAACACAAATGTTATTTGAGGTATTACCTTTTGAAACTAATTCGAATGATTTTTGGGCGCAACTTTATTTTCCTTTTTTTAAAGAAATTAAAAAAGGCGGCCATTTACAGCCCTTTTTGTTTACCATTTTAAGATCAACCGGAAAAGAAATTGTAAAAAAATATTCTGATAAGAATGAGAAAGAGTTAAAAGTCTTTTACACCACAGGTGCTGCGTTATCAAGAATAAAAAATCAAAGATGGATTAACCAAAATGGAGAGCTAAAACAAATCAATTGTAGTTATTTCGATAATGGCTCCTTATTATCCTTGGGAAATAAAAACAACAAGGAAGAGCCGGAAGGAAACTGGACTTATTTTTTCTCAAATGGTGAAATTCAAGCAAAAGGGAACTATGTAGCCGGACAAAAAGATGGTGAGTGGAAATATTATGAAAATACAGGTCAACTAAAATCAATAGAGAATTTTAATGCCGGTGTTTTAAATGGCTCTTACGAAAGCTTCCATTCTACAGGTAAACAAAACCTACTTGTTAATTATGTGGATAATGAGGTTGAAGGAGAAGTAATGTGGCATGATGTATTTGGCAATGTAATTTCTGTAATTACATTCAAAAACAGCAATCGGCATGGGAATGCAAAAAATTATTATGTAACTAAGCAATTGAAGGATCAGTTTAATTACAATGAAAATTTGCTTGAAGGAGAATTCTTATCCTACCATCCAAATGGGCAATTAGCTTCAAAGAAGTTTTATAAGCAGGGATTAGAACAAGGTGAAAATATACAATATTTCTCAAATGGTAAAATTGCTACTCAAGGCAATTATGTTGATGGAAAAGAAACAGGAGAATGGCGAAGCTTCTATTCTAATGGTAATATTAAAAGCATCACTAATTTTTCTGACGGAATAATTACAGGTAATAGTAAGGAATATTACCATAATGGGATGTTGCAGACAGATTTTAATTTTAACGACAAAGGCGAACTGCATGGTGCTTATCGTTATTATAACAGAAAAGGAGAGCCTTATCTTGAAGAAGAAAATAAAAATGGAACAATTATACAAGTTGCTTCTATCGATAAAAACGGAAACAAATATGCTATAACAGGCAATTTATCAGGCAGTTTCGAATTCTTAACTATTGATCTGGATGGCAAGAAAATTACATCAGGAGCATTCGTAAAAGGCTTAAGAACTGGAGAGTGGATTAATTATCATAAAAATGGAAATCCATACTATAAATCAATGCAAGAAGAAGGAAAAAATATAGACGATATAAAATACTTTTATCCAAATGGCGTAATTCAACATTTTTATTCATACCAAAACAATATGCTTAATGGAAAATATATTGGTTATGAACAAAATGGAAAAATTAAAACAGAAGGATACTATAAGGATGATACTCAGGTTGGTATATGGAAGTATTCACGCCCAAATGGCAGCTTGGAAAACATCAACTACTTTTTGGATGGAGAAGTTTATGGTTGGATTAATTTTTACTCTGTAAATGAGACCGTTGAATCTAAAGAAAAGTATTTGAATGGAGCAGTTATACAACATCAGGATTTTGACTCCGAAGGACAACTCATTAACAATGTGAATTTATTAGAGAATAGCACCTATCAAATAAAAAGCAAGAACGATAATGTAATTGCTGAAATCAATAGAATTGGTGGATTATACAATGGGAAATTCACATGGTTTTATCCAAATGGAACTATTTATTCTCAAAAAATATTTATAAACAACATTCCTGAAGGCGAATACATTAGCTATTTTGAAAATGGTAAAACAAAATCAAAAGGAAATTTCTTCAACGGTGAAAAAACAGGAAAATGGACCACTTATTACAAAAGTGGCAAAGAACATTATGTAAATAACTATTTTGAGGATGAGAAAGATTCTCTAAACTTTACTTTTTACGAAAACGGAAATTTGTGCTTGCAGGAATCTTATTTTCTTGGTGAGTTGGAAGGTAATGTATTTCACTACGATATAAATGGTGAGTTAATGATTAAATTAATTTATA
>CAZTST010000153.1:9076-9576 GCA_964616585.1 uncultured Draconibacterium sp. | reverse complement strand
GCCTGCGAATTATTTGCAACTTTAGAATTTGATGCATTGGCATTAGATTGCATACTGTTCATGCCACTTGAATTATCATTCAAGCTACTCATTGAATTTGAATTCGTTTGAGTTGAGGCTGACATAGAAGAAGAATTCCCACTTAAAGCCGGAGATTGAAATTTTACAAGAACCAGTTTTTCGAGCGATTCCAAAAGTTCGATATTTTCTTCGGTCAATCGAATTTCTTTATCAATTTTCATCAGTTGATACCAATTTGATTTCACTTTATAAAAAAGTTCGGCTTTTTCGGAATTAAACAATTCGAATTTTGCATTTGCCATTGCTGAGGCTTCATCTTTAGCAATTTTAAGAGTTCCGAACCATGGGAACATTTGCATAATTTGAATATTAGCAACCTGACTTCCACCAACTATAGCCATTGGTTTTATAAAATAGCCAAAAGTAGATTGAGGGTCTGGTAAACTTCCAATTTGAGGCACTTTCTCTAAGGAAGCTAA
>CAZTST010000153.1:0-9066 GCA_964616585.1 uncultured Draconibacterium sp. | reverse complement strand
TAAGTACTGATAAAATACTGCTTTTAATTCGGGATTATTGTTTGCAGCAGTTTCTAAATGTTTCTCCAAACTATCTTGAGCGCTCACATATATTGGAGCTGACAAGAAAATTTGCAATAGGAGAAATAGATAGAAATATCTTGAAATATGTTGTTTATAGATTTTCATTTTTCTAATTGTTACTATTAAATTAATTAGCTATTTCTGAAATTGCTTTTCTTTCCAATTTTTTAATCTCTCCTTCACGCCAAATACTTTGAAGGATTGGTACAACAAACATTGTCATAATTTGAATAATCATACCACCAAAAGTTGGAATAGCCATTGGAATCATAATATCTGCACCTTTTCCGGTTGAAGAGAGAACCGGTAGCAAAGCAATAATAGCAACAGCTGCGGTCATCATTGCAGGGCGTACTCTTTTTTTACCGGCAATCACTACTGCTTCGCGAACTTCTTTAACTGTCGAGGGTTTTTGTTCTTCAAATACTTGGTGGATGTAAGTTCCCATGATTACTCCATCGTCAGTTGCTATTCCGAATAAAGCAATAAAACCTACCCAAACGGCAACACTAATGTTAATGGTATGTATCTGAAAAAGATTTCTCAGATCAACTCCTGCAACAGAAAAATTAAGAAACCAGGGCTGACTGTATAGCCATAGCATTATAAATCCACCTGCAAAAGCAACAAAAACGCCTGAAAAATGAATGGATGATGCAGTAAACGTTTTGAATTGGAAATAAAGCAACAGAAATACAAGCATTAAACTGATAGGGATAACTATTGAAAGCCTTTTAGTTGCACGCAATTGTTGCTCATAATTACCTGCAAATGCATAACTTACACCATGAGGCAATATTAATTCGCCTGCTTCCATTTTGGCAATCAAGAATTTCTGAGCCTCTTCTACCACATCTACTTCTGCTTTTCCGGCTACTTTATCAAATATTACGTATCCATTTAAAAATGTATTTTCACTTCTAATCATTTGTGGGCCTCGTGTGTAAGAAATATCTACCAATTCGCCCAAAGGAATTTGAGCGCCTGTCATTGATGGAATCAGAATTTTTTTGATTTCTTCGGGTGTGCTGCGGAGTTCGCGAGCATATCTAACTCTTACCGGAAATCTTTCTCGACCTTCAACAGTATTAGTCAATGACATACCACCGACAGCAACTTGTAGAATTTCTTGTATATCTTCTACAGTCATTCCATATCGTGCAATCGCTTTTCTATTTATTTTAATTTCGATATAAGGTGCACCAACGGCTCTATCGTAAAATACCGATGAAGGCAGAATGGAAGGTATTTCTTTAAGTATTGATTCAAGTTCAATTCCTGCTTTTTCTATGGTTTCCAAGTCAGAGCCATAAACTTTTAAGCCCATTGGCGCTCGCATTCCTGTAGATAACATCACTAATCGAGTTTCGATAGGTTGAAGTTTTGGAGCTGATGTAAGGCCCGGAATATTAGTTACTTTAACAATCTCTTGCCAAATATCATCAGGCGATTTGATATGATCTCTCCAATTTCTGAAATTATCTCCGTTTTTACCTACCAGCAGAAATTCTTTGAAATTCTTTGAAATAGAATAAAGCACTTTGTTTTCACGATAATCATCAATCTCAATCCAGTTTTTATCCTTATTAATCAAGAATTTACTCTCTTTTCGATTGTATTTAATTTCTGAAATACCATTTATTTCTATCGAATTTCCATTAATTTCAATTGTATTTCCTATTAATTTATCTTTAACAAGTGCAGTGTTTATGATAAAAGCTCCTTCTTTGTCCACTTTAAAACTCATTCGATGCCCATCTTCATTAAGAATAAATTCGGGAACATAATTTATTGTATTTTCAAACATTTGAACCGGTGCAGGATCGAGTGCCGAATTTATTCTACCCCATTTACCTACTGCTAATTCAACTTCGGGAATTGTGGTAAGTCTTTTATCAAGTAGTTCAACATATTCCTGATTCATTTCGATTCCCGTATGAGGCATGCTTGTAGGCATCAATAAAAAAGAACCTTCATCAAGGGAAGGCATAAATTCTTTTCCAATTCCGGGGAAAGTATGCTCAAAAGAATTCCAAGCAGACGTATTCTTAACAGATTCAGGCATAAATCCAAACAAACGATTTGCTCCTTGCCATGCTAAAATTCCGAACAAAATAGTAAAAATAGGCAAGGACAAAAATTTCCATTTATTTTTTAGTGCCCATTGTAAAATTGGAACATAAAAGTGAACAATAAGTAACAATAGGCCTAAAATGGAGGCAATTAAAATGGCAACAAACCCAAAATTAATAACATTGCTGTTGCCGGCACCAAGTGGCAACCATTCTACAGTAAGATACCATACTGCTACTAAAAGAGTTATACCAACATTTATATAATTTACATTTTCTTTTTTATTATCAGGCCAACGATTTTCGAAAAAATTATTCATTCCGATAAGTACCAATGCCAAAGCAGGAATTTGTCCCCAAGCAATAGTAAATAAAACTCCTGCAACGATTAAAATTATATTGAATAAACGATGAACTCTTTTTTTATCGAACTTAATTGAGAAAAGAATATTGGCAAGAGTAGGTAAAACAATGATACCCAATACAAATGAAGCTAATAAAGCAAATGTCTTTGTAAACGCCAATGGTCTGAATAGTTTTCCTTCAGCAGCTTGCATTGCAAAAACGGGTAAAAAACTTACAATTGTTGTAGCTAAAGCAGTAGTTATTGCAGATGAAACTTCGGTTGTTGCTGAATAAATAACAGCAATTAAATGTTTTCCTTTTGCATTTACATTTTCAGGCATCTCAAGATGCCGAACAATATTTTCAACAAACACAATTCCTACATCCACCATAACTCCAATTGCAATAGCAATACCCGAAAGTGCAACAATATTTGCTTCAACTCCAACCCATTTCATTACAATAAAAGTCATTAGGACGGCGATTGGCAGCAGTGAAGAAATTAATATTGAGGCTCTTAAGTTTAAAACAAGGAAAATAATAACAATAATTGAGATTAGAATTTCGTGTGATAAAGCAGATTCTAAAGTGCCAATTGTTTCTTTAATCAAACTTGTTCGATCGTAAAAAGGTACAACTGTAACTTTTGAAATTGTTCCGTCTGCTAGTATTTTTTGTGGAAGTCCCGGCGAAATTTCGGCAATTTTATCTTTAATATTGTTAATTACTTCCATAGGATTTGATCCATATCGAGCTACAACAGCGGCTCCAACAGCTTCAACACCATCTTTATCCAATCCACCTCTTCGTGGTGCAGGACCAAAATTAACTTTTGCTACATCGCTTATTCTTACCGGAATATTATTTCTTACAGTAATTACTGCATCCTTCAGATCATCAAGATTTTTAATATATCCCAAACCTCTGATTACATATTCAACTTTATTTATTTCTACAGTTTCAGCACCAATATCCAAATTGCTTTTTTTAACAGCTTGCATTATGTCCATAACAGTAACACCAAAAGCTTTCATCGCATTAGGGTCTATATCAACTTGATACTCCTTAACAAAACCTCCGATGGTAGCAACTTCCGAAACTCCTTCAGATGCAGATAATGAATACTTTACGAAATAATCTTGAATTGTTCTTAATTCTTGAGGATCCCATCCGCCTGTTGGTTTACCTGTTTTTGGATCACGACCTTCAAGTGTGTACCAAAATATTTGGCCTAAGGCAGTGGCATCAGGCCCCAGCGATGGTTGAACTCCTTGAGGTAATGTTCCTGTAGGAAGAGAGTTTAATTTTTCAAGTATTCGCGAACGACTCCAGTAGAATTCTACATTATCTTTAAAAATTATATAAATAAATGACATTCCAAACATCGAAGTGCTTCGAATGGTTTTAACGCCGGGAATTCCTAAAAGCGAAGTTGTTAAAGGATAAGTAATCTGGTCTTCAATATCTTTTGGCGACCGTCCCATCCATTCCGTGGCCACAATTTGTTGGTTGTCGCCAATATCAGGAATAGCATCAACAGGTACCGGATCGCGTGGTAGGATTCCTGTGTGCCAACTAAATGGTGCATAAACAGTACCAAGTAATATAAATACTACCAATAATAAAATGGTAATCATCTTGTTTTCAAGAAAAAAGCCTATGATTTTATTAAGCATATAGATTATTTTTAAATGAATTTTCTAAATTTTATGATAAAAGCAGGTTCAATGTCAAATGTAATTACATATTGAACAATGCTGTAAATAAAGATATTACATCATAAAAGATAGGATTGAAAACTAGCAAGAACCTCTTGAATCTTTGGTGGAGGACCTTCCCAAGAAAGCTTACTGAGAGATTCCTTAACAATTACTTTTTGCTGAATTATTTCAATAGAAGCGGGGATGGCAATTGCTAAGGTGTTGAAATCAAAAATACTGGCTGTGGATGAGAATTCATCTTCAATCTTAAAAGTAAAAGATTCATTATGACAACATCCTCTAGGAGATTCGCAACAGTTGTCGGGAGTGACATTAGCACTTATTGATTTGAGAGATGTTCCACAATAATGTTTGGAAATTGTAATACCCGTACTGCCTAATAAAATTAGTGAGGCGAATATGATATATGCAATCTTTTTTAACATTCCTATTTATCTTAATTGCAAATATAAGCTGATTAGGTACTTACATTCATATACAATTTTCTGAAAGACTTATATAATTCATAGATTAATAACGAGATATTGCATAAGTTTTTCGAAATGTGCTGTCGTTTCGATTTTAATGCGTTTTTTTGTAAAAAAAAAGAAAATGTACACAGGACTATTACATACACACTCAGGAATGCGCTATATCGTTTTGGCATTGCTAATATTAACGATAGCAAAAGCATTTACAGGTTGGATTAAACAATCAAATTTTGGTAAATTGGATAATCGTTTAGCTTTTTTAAGCATGTTGTTTATACATCTTCAGCTGCTTGTTGGTTTGGTGCTTTATTTTGTGAGTCCAAAAGTGATGCTAACAGATATGGCAACTGCAATGAAAACTCCGGTAATACGCTATTATACCGTAGAGCATTTATTGTTGATGTTGATTGTAGTTGCCTTGATAACAATAGGAAGAATTGCTTCTAAAAAGAAAGTATTAGATACTCAAAAGCACAAAACAATTGCTGTTTATTATGGGTTATCGTTAGCAATTATTTTAGTGACTGTTTATGTATTGATGCCTGGTTGATAAATTCTGATTTTCGTTTTTAGTGAAAGGGCGACATAGAGTCGCGCCTTCACTTAATTTCTTTAAAGTAATAGTGCAATTTAAAGTGCTACATCGTAAGCACTTAAAAAAGTCCACTCTAATTTTTTAGATAGCTTGAAATAGCATCTACATATATTGCAAATTTATTTCTGCCTTTTTCACTAATCTTGCACAAAGTTTGTGGATAATTCCCTTTAAACTTTTTTGTAACTTCAATATAACCAGCTGTATTTAACTTTTGAATTTGCACGCTGAGGTTTCCGGCACTAGCTCCTGTTTGCTTTTTCAGATAACTAAATTCAGCCTGTTCAACCTGAGCTAATGTGGAAATTATTGCCAACCTTAATTGTGAGTGTAAAAGAGGGTCAAGGTCTTTATACATTTTCATCGATTTTGATTGTTCTCAATAAATATCCGGGAATAAGATAACCCAAAGCCATAGCTATAGCGAACACTATAAGTTGCTCTAAACCACCAAAATAAATAGAAATAATGGAAGCGAGCAGAAAAATAAATCCACCAATCATTAAGGGTTTATATCTTACCATAGCTCCCGAAACAAATGTTGCTAAAGCTGTTATTCCAAGAATAAAAGGAGTAGGATAAGAATTCACTTTAAATGAAAGGAAAACCATTAGAGCCATAATTACTCCTGCACTTAACCAAAGTATGGTGATATATCGGTCGAGATGCGTTATTACTTTTTCTTTTTCAGAAGAACGTGCAATTTGCATAAACTGAATAAGTGCTGCAATTCCAAGAAATATTATCCATACAAGCATGCTTTTCCACCATAAACCGGCATAAGCTTCTGCTTGAATATAATACCTTAAAACAGCATAATTCGATAAACTGGCCAGAATTAAGGACCAACCCCAAAGCAAATAGTAAAAACTTCCATCACGCATATTTTTACGTGAATTTGAAATCGATTTCTGAATAATCTGAAGGCTTTCTTCAATTGTCATTTTGGTTTCCATGATTATATATTTTTATAAATAAGATACAAATATAAATAAGTTTATGAAATAAACCAAACATTATTTAATATTTCTTGAAAATTCTTAAAATTAAATATGGTATAATTTTGGAATTTAGGAATTTACTTTATATTTGCCGAAATTCGTTTTAGAAAATGATTAAAAGGATTACAGCTTTATTTTTTATAGTGCTCGCTGGAAGTATTTTTCTTGCTCATGCTGTTACTCCTCATCATCATCATCATGAAAAAATTTATCGTGTAAGCTCTACTGATCAGGTATGCCGTGTAGAGCATGAGAATTCATCTTCAGATCATAAGCATAATACTACAGATACTAATGACTGTTTTGTTTTAGAACAGATTTTTACTATCCCTTCTAATCAGTTAAAGCAGGATATTAAGTCTTTTGATGTTACATACACCCCATTTGCTTATGATGTATTTCACACTATTCAAACAAGCAATTTATTAATTAGTATTATTTCAGTTGGATTCTCCAATTCATTACCGCCTTTAATTAATTCAGCAGATCCGCTTTTTGTAAATAGAAAAGTTGGTTTTAGAGCGCCCCCTATTGGTTAAATTTAGATTTTAGAAGAATGCCAGGCGATAAATAATTTATCGCTGTATTTAATAATGCATTCATAATCAGTCTTTTTAACTAATATCAATTTATTAAATGAAAACCAATATTTTATTATTTGCATTTCTTGCTATATTATTTACAAGTTGCAAAAACAGTCCTGTAGTTGAAGCTGAACACGTGGACGAACCAATAAAAATTCAATTCACCTCTTACAGTGACAAATATGAGCTTTTTGCCGAAGCAGATGCTTTTGTTGTTGGTCAATCTTCTAATGTATTATCGCATTTTTCTAAATTACCCGATTTTACAGCTTTAGAAAATGGAAGTATAAGCATAAGTCTTATTGTGAAAGGAAAAGAGATAAAACAAACGCTCGAAAAACCAGATAGAAAAGGGATATACAGTTTTAATATTACACCTGAAACTCCGGGAAAAGGAGTGCTAATATTTAATATTAAAGCAGAAAATGGCGAAGATCAGATTAAAGTTACGGATATCAATGTTTTTGCAAATCAACATGATGCAGACCATTATGGTGGAAATGAAGATATATCCACGCTAAATACAACTGTTTTTACTAAGGAACAGTCGTGGAAAGTTGGGTTTGCAACTGAACCAACAAAACTTGAACCATTTGGACAAGTGATAAAAACAACGGCACAAATACAATCAACTCAGGGAGACGAAGTTCTAGTTTTAGCTAAGACTAATGGTATTGTATTGTTATCGACAGAAAATGTATTAGAAGGTTATAAGGTTACTTACGGACAGCTTTTATTTTCGATATCTGGAAGCGATTTTGCAGACAATAATTCCAATGTCCGATTTCTTGAGGCTCAGAATAATTTTGAAAAATCAAAATCGGATTATGCAAGATTAGCAGAACTTGCTAAAGACAAAATTGTTTCGGAAAAAGATTTGCTGAATGCAAAAAATCAATATGATAATGCAAAGGTAATATACGACAATCTGAATAAAAACTTTAATACGTTGGGGCAGAAAATTGTAAGTCCAATGAATGGATTTGTAACTCAGCTTTTTATCCAAAATGGTCAATATGTAGAATCCGGGCAGTCAATTGTGAGTATTTCTCAAAACAAAAGCTTATTGTTAAAGGCAGAAGTTCAACAAAAATATGCTTCGATTTTAGGAAAGATAAGTTCAGCAACTATCAGGACTTTGTACGATAATAAGACTTACTCTTTAGAACAACTTAATGGAAAAGTTTTATCATTTGGAAAAAGTACAAGCAACGATAATTATTTGATTCCCATTAATTTAGAAATTGATAATAAAAACAGTTTTATCCCTGGAAGTTTCGTAGAGCTATATTTAAAAAGCATAGGCAATAATCACGCATTAACAATACCAAATGCTGCATTATTGGAAGAGCAAGGCAGTTTCTTTGTTTTCGTTCAAATAACACCTGAACTTTTCGAGAAACGGGAAATAAAAATCGGTGCTACAGATGGAATGAAAACTGAAATTATGAAAGGAATAATTAATGGCGAACGTGTTGTTTCAAAAGGAGCAATTCTTATAAAACTGGCTCAGGCCGGCGGTACTTTGGATGCTCATTCGGGTCATGTTCATTAGAGAAATTTTAAATTATAAGTTGTAAATTATTAATTATGAATTTAACGTTTAAAATTCAACATCTAAAATTTCTATCATGTTAAACAATATTATAAAATTCGCATTAAGCAATAAATATATCATCTTGCTAAGTTCCTTAGTGTTAGTGGTTCTTGGAACGAGGACAGCCTTAAATATGGATGTCGATGTATTTCCCGACTTGACCGCTCCAACCGTAGTAGTTATGACCGATGCTCACGGTATGGCATCTGAAGAAGTAGAACGATTGGTAACATTCCCAATAGAAGCCGCTGTAAATGGAGCTACCGACATTAGAAGAGTGCGTTCATCTTCTTCCCAAGGCTTTTCGTTTGTTTGGGTTGAATTTGATTGGGGAACCGACATTTTTAAAGCTCGGCAAATTGTAAGTGAAAAGTTAATTGGTGTATATGCCAATATGCCCTTAGGCGTTGGTCAACCAACTCTTGCGCCTCAATCGAGTGTAATGGGAGAGATATTCTTTATTGGTATGCAAGCAGATAGCACCTCTATGATGGAGCTGAGAACTATTGCCGAATGGAATGTAAAACCTCTGATTTTAGCGACCGGCGGAGTTTCGCAGGTTACCATTATCGGTGGTGATTATAAACAATATCAGGTATTGGCCAATCCTCAATTAAT
>CAZTST010000152.1:0-9602 GCA_964616585.1 uncultured Draconibacterium sp. | reverse complement strand
CAACTAAAATAATTGCCTGAACACCGACTACGTTTATATCATATTCCGCATTCATTTTATCTTCAATAAGTTTTATAATTGCCACCAACAAATCGGCATTACCCAACCAACTAAAAACATAATCAAAAACCTTGGTTTTTTCTTTATCAAAACGCAAAGAAACTTCTCTGGAGAATGGAGTTAAGGCAACAACAGGAATATCAGGATATTCTTTTTTAAGGTCAGTGGCAAAATCAAAAGTAGATTCTTTTTCGGCGCTTAACATTGTAATAACCAAATCAATTTTTTGCTCTTCCATAGCTTTAAACGCTTCATCCTCATCGGTAACCAAAATAAATTGGGGCGGATAGCGAAGGTTTAAGGAAACATATTCATTGAAAATTTGTTCGTCAATCCTTCCATCATCCTCTAAAATAAAAGCATCATAAGCGCTGGAAAGCAGTAAAACATGATAGATGCGTTTCTTCATTAAATTACTGAATGAAGTTTCGTTGAAATTGAATTTTCCGGATTTTATGATACTTGAATAGCTGGGCATGACAATTTTTTAATCGCTCAAAAATAGCGATAAATCTTTGTTTATGGCAAATTTTGTATTATCAATTGTTTATCACCAATTACACTACTTTTTATTAATTTCCAGAGTCTGATAATTTTTGGTATTTTTGAAGGCGCAAAAATCGTTATTAAATTATAAGTAAGGGCATTTTCTATGAATCGTTATTTTTGACGAAACACAGAGTGTTTTTTTGTTGTTAAACAGTTTAAAAGAAGCGTTTTACAAATTATAGAATTATGAAAGAGGTGCAATTATACGATAGACGATTTGCTGTTTCTATAAAAGCTCAGCAAATTGAGTTGGCAGTGCAGCAAGTTGCAGATAAAATTAATGCTGATTATCAAGGTAAAAAACCTTTGTTTTTAGTTGTACTTAACGGAGCTTTTATGTTTGCCTCCGATTTACTTAAAAAAATAACCATCGAATGCGAGATTAGTTTTGTAAAACTTTCTTCCTATTCGGGTACTAAATCAACTCATATAGTTCGCGAACTCATAGGTTTAGATGAAGCTTTAACAAATAGATATGTTATTATTGTTGAGGATATTATAGATACGGGAATAACAATGGAAAACACTATTCAAAAATTGATGCATTTACAAGCGGCCGATGTTAAAATAGCTACACTTTTATTTAAGCCAAAGTCATTTAGAAAAAACTATGCTATCGACTATATCGGCATGGAAATTCCAAATGGTTTTATTGTAGGCTATGGTCTCGATTATGACGGTTTAGGTAGAAATCTGCCTGATATTTATAAAGTTATTGAATAAATTTCAATCATTATTATTATCTTAACAGCCTATAAACCTATTCAAAAAAATTAGAAGATGTTAAATATTGCATTGTTTGGCCCTCCGGGTGCCGGTAAAGGAACGCAGGCGAAACTGCTACTCAAGAAATACGATTTAACGTATATTTCAACCGGAGACATGTTACGTCAGGAAATTGCTGAGGGTTCCAAACTTGGTTTACAAGCTAAATCCGTAATTGAAAAAGGAGGACTTGCTTCGGACGAAATAATTGTTCAGCTAATAGAAAAACGTATTGTCGAAAACACCAATTCAAATGGGATTCTTTTTGATGGTTTCCCAAGAACAACTGTACAGGCTTATATTTTAGATGGTTTAATGCTTCGATTAAAAAGCACGCTTACTTGTATGATTAGTTTGGAAGTGCCTCGTGAAGAACTTGTTAGCCGTATGTTGGAGCGAGCCAAAATTTCAGGACGTAATGATGATACTGCAGATATAATCAAGTTTAGATTGCAGGAATATGATAATAAAACAAAACCGGTTGCAGATTTTTATCAGGCCAGAGGAAAATATATTTCTATTAATGGCACAGGAAAAATAAATGATATCTTCAAATCGATATCAAATGTTGTTCAACAAACTTTGCGTAAAACTTGGATTAATGTTGTATTATATGGACCTCCAGGCTCAGGAAAAGGTACGCAGGCTTTGAAACTTGCCAAAAAATACAATTTGATTTACATCTCAACAGGTAAACTGTTACGTCGAGAAGTAAAAGAAAATACGGAAATCGGTAAAAAAGTTGCTGCTTCTATGGAAAGAGGAGAAATTGTTCCTGACGAAATTGCAATTACTTTAATCGAACAACTTATTAATGAACACCCCGATGCTAAAGGCTTTATTTTTAAAGGTTTTCCAAAAACTATTGTGCAGGCATATATTCTCGATGGTTTATTATTAAAGTTGAACCAAAGTGTTTCTATAGCAATGGGTATGGAAATTTCTACTTTGGAAGCCTTTAAACGTTTGAGCGCTCGTGGTAAAACAGAAAATCGACGTCCTTATGATGCGAATATGGAGTTAATCATTAATAGATTAGATGAATTTAGTAACCGTACCAAAGCTGTTGGTGATTATTACGAAAAGCAACGGAAATTTATTAACATAGATGGCCATGGTACTGAAGATGAAATTTTTGAGCGCCTAACAGCAACCATGGATACAGCCTTGATGACAAGTCGTTAGTGTTGATTATTTAAAACTATTGCCATGAATTCAAATTTTGTCGATTACATTAAAATATACTGTCGCTCCGGAAAAGGAGGCGCTGGTTCTGTGCATTTTAGGCGCGAAAAATATATCGAAAAAGGCGGTCCTGATGGCGGTGATGGAGGAAAAGGTGGAGATGTTATTGCTGTCGGAAATAAAAATCTCTGGACTTTGCTTCATTTGAGATATACTCGACATTTGCGGGCCGATGGAGGTTTAAAAGGTGGCGCTTCACGGAGCACTGGAGCTGATGGACATAATGCCATGATAGAATTACCTCTTGGTACAATTTGTAAAGATTTTGAAACTGGCGAAGTAATCTGCGAAGTAATAGAAGATGGCGAATCTCACATTCTGTTAAAAGGAGGACGAGGCGGACAAGGAAACGATCATTTTAAAACTTCAACAAATCAAGCGCCTGAATATGCTCAACCCGGCGAACCTTTTCAGGAAAAAGAATTATTATTCGAATTAAAAGTATTGGCAGATGTAGGCTTAGTAGGTTTTCCAAATGCCGGAAAATCAACTTTGTTGTCTGTAGTTTCGGCAGCCAAACCCGAAATAGCTGATTATCCTTTTACAACATTGGTGCCTAATTTAGGTATTGTTGGCTATCGCGATAATCGTTCGTTTGCAATGGCCGATATTCCCGGAATTATTGAAGGCGCTCACGAAGGTAAAGGGTTGGGTTTGAGATTTTTACGACATATTGAACGAAATGCAGTTTTGCTGTTTTTAGTTCCCGCTTCAAGCGATGATGTGCGTAAAGAATATGAGATTCTTCTAAACGAATTACGTCAGTTTAACCCTGAATTGCTCGATAAAGATCGTTTACTAGCCATTTCAAAATCGGATCTGCTTGACAAGGAACTTGAAGAAATGATTAGTGCCGAATTAGAAGGTATTCCGCATATTTTTATTTCTTCGATAGTACAAAGAGGACTTGAAGAATTAAAAGATAAACTTTGGGCTTTATTTACCAAAAACAAATAAGTAATGTTAGACTTTTTAAGCGAGTTAGACAAACAGTTGTTTTTGATTTTAAATAGTTTTCACAACCATTTTTTTGATATTCTGATGTGGTGGATAAGCGATAAACTTATCTGGATTCCTTTTTATCTTTTTTTACTATTTCTTATTGTTCGGAAATACGATTGGGAATCAATCGCCATTTTATTGAGTCTTGCTATTTTAATCGCTTTAAGCGATCAAATATCAGGTTTTATTAAAGATGAAGTGCAACGTTTTCGACCCAGTCATAATACTGAAATACAAGATCAAGTAATTACCTTAAATGGCTATTTAGGTGGTAGTTATGGTTTTGTAAGCTCTCATGCTGCCAATAGTTTTGCTCTTGCTTATTTTATTTATAAATTTCTAAATTTGAATTATACTTTTTTAGGTTTCTTCCTTTTTATTTGGGCATTTATTGTTTCTTATAGCCGAATTTATTTAGGAGTACATTATCCGGGCGATATACTTTTTGGCGCTATTTTAGGATTAGCTCTCGCATGGATTATTGTTCAAGTCTATCATAAGGTTATCAGTCGATTTTGTTTATCAAGACAATGTTAATATGAACGATTTGCAAAAAAAATACAATGTAGATATTATTTACGAAGACAATCATATATTGGTTGTAAACAAAAAGCCATCGCAAATTGTGCAAGGAGATAAAACCGGCGATATTCCGTTAACAGAACATTTAAAAGCATATTTAAAAGAAAAATACAATAAAGCAGGAAATGTATATGTAGGATTGGTTCATAGAATCGACCGTCCGGCAAGTGGTTTAGTTGTGTTTGCCAAAACCGATAAAGCAGGGTCGCGTTTGTCCAAACTGTTTCAGGAGCGAGATTTAAAAAAAACTTATTGGGCTGTTGTTCAGAATCCACCACCTGAAGCAAAGGGCCATTTAATAGATTTTCTAAAAAAGAATGAGAAGCAAAATAAATCGTATGTAGTTGATGCTGATATTCATGGAGCCAAGAAAGCCGAACTAATATATAATTATTTAGGAAAAAGTGATAGGTATCATTTACTTGAGGTTGAACTGCTAACAGGCAGGCATCATCAGATTCGATGTCAGCTGGCAAATGTTGGATGCATTATAAAAGGCGATGTTAAATATGGATTCGATAGGGCAAATAAAGATTTATCTATCCATTTGCACGCTCGTTTAATTGAGTTAATTCATCCGGTGAAAAAAGTATCTATACAACTCAAGTCAAATCCTCCAAAAGATCCGGTTTGGGATTATTTTATGGAAATGTTTAGTGATATTCCTTAATTTCGTCTATCCTGATTGCAGCAATAACTCCATCAAGCGCACCTAGATTAATTAGCAATTTCTTAAGTGTATTATTGTCAGAAACATAAAGAGTTACAGTTCCATCTGCCGTTCCACCTGAGGTTCTAATATGAAATGTGCGAATATTAATATTGTATTCTTTTGTAATTACTCCAATTAAAGAGGAAATTAAACCAAAAGAATCTTTTGCAGATATTTTTATTCCTGCTAAGAAACCAACTTTTTCACCTGCATTCCATTTTGCCTTAATTATCTGATTGCCAAACGACGACATTAATGAAATTGCCGTTTCGCAATTTGTACGATGAATTTGAATAGGTTGTCCCGGAAGATTGATACCTATTACATCATCACCAGGAATAGGATTACAGCATACAGCAACTTTAAACTTAAGGTCTTTAATGTTTTTATCTAAGAGTAAGTTGTCGGGGTTTTTCCTTATTTCGTCTTGAATAATGCTATTTAGATTTTTATTAGAATCGGATTTAGGTCTCCAAAAAGGGATATATTTTTTCCAGTTAAATCCCTCAATAATTTCAAAACATTCGCGGATAACACTTTCTTCAATTACATCATTTGCCAATTTATAATAAAAATCTATTTTGGAATTGCAATTTAAATAAGTAGATAATTTCAAACGGTTTTCTCGAGTATTTTCAATGTTTAAATTTCCGAAAATCACCCCTAATTTCTCTCTGCCAAGGTCGGTATCTTTTTTCTTTAATTCTTTAACGGCTGTTTTTAAACTGCTTTTTGCTCTTGCTGTTTTTAGATAACCGAACCATTCCTCGCTGGGTCGATGCGAATCGGAAGTTAATATTTGTACCTGATCTCCTTGTTTTAAAACATAGTCGAGAGGAACAACTTTATGGTTCACTTTGGCGGCAATACACTTATTCCCAACTTCAGAATGTATGCTGTATGCAAAATCAAGAGCTGTAGCTCCTAAAGGTAAATTCCTAACATCTCCTTTAGGTGTAAAAACCATAATCTCTTTCGAAAACAAATTTAATTTGAAATCGCTCATAAAATCTAAAGCCTCTACTTCGCTTCCATGTAATAGCTCACGAACTTTTTCCAACCACTCGTCTAATCCGCTTTCGACTTTACTAACATCCGATTTGTATTTCCAATGTGCGGCATAACCTTTTTCTGCAATTTCGTCCATCCGCATAGTTCTAATTTGCACTTCTACCCATTTACCGGATTTACTCATTACGGTGGTATGTAACGATTCATAACCATTGGCTTTAGGTGTTGATATCCAATCTCTAAAACGCTGTCTGTTAGGAAGATAATGATCAGTTACAATAGAATACACATTTAAACAAACACTTTTCTCAGTTTCAATAGGCGTATCAATAATAAATCGTACAGCAAAAACATCAAAGACTTCCTGAAAAGGAACGCCTTTGTTTTTCATTTTATTTCTAATTGATGAAATAGACTTCTCGCGATCAACGATTTGATAACTAATATTTTGCCGGTCTAATTCTAATTTAATTGGCCGTACAAAGCTTCGGATAAACTTTGAACGTTCTGCTTTAGTATCTCGCAAATTAGTAATTACAGCCTGATAGGCTTCGGGATCTGTATATCGCAAAGCCAAGTCCTCAAGTTCGCTTTTAATTGCATGTAAACCAAGTCGATGTGCTAATGGAGCATATAAAAAAATAGTTTCCGAAGCTATTTTCAGTTGTTTAACATTCGACATCGAATCCAGAGTGCGCATATTATGTAAACGATCGGCTAGTTTGATTAGAATTACACGAACATCATCGGAAAGCGTAAGTAATAATCGTTTAAAATTTTCGGCCTGCATAGATTCTACAGGCTGACTACCGAAAATTTCTTTAATTTTTGTTAATCCACTTATGATTTGAGCAATTTTTTCGCCAAACAATGCGCGAATATCTTCCAGTGTATAATCTGTATCTTCAACAACATCATGTAAAAGTGCACATACAATTGATTTTGTTCCTAAACCAATTTCATTTACACAAACTAATGCCACTTCTAGTGGGTGAAAAATATAAGGCTCTCCACTTTGGCGCCGCATTCCTTGATGTGCCTCATTAGCAACTTTAAATGCTTTAACTATAAGTTTTCTGTCTCTTTCTTTGGTAGCTTCCTTGGGTCGCCAGGCATGGAGCAATGCTCGGTATTTGCTTTTTATTTGCTTAGCCTCTGCTTCTGTATCAATGATATAATTAAATTTATAGCTTTCTACCATATTCTTTCTTTGATAACAAAATTAGCGATTTTTCCCTTCTTCTGATTATTTTTAATTGGACTTTTTTAATTGAAATTTTGTAATCTTGTAGAAAAAGCATTGAACAGCTTGAAATTTATTGATATTCATACTCATTCAGCTTGGAATTCCGAAATTATTCAAATAAAGGATATTTCATCAGAGTCTTTGAGCAAAGTAGAGAAGAATCGCTTTTATTCTTATGGTGTTCACCCTTGGTTTATTCAGCAAGAAGCCATCGAGTTGAATATTAGAAAAATAGAACAATTAGTTTTAGACAATTCTTTTTTAGCGATAGGCGAATGTGGCCTTGACAAAGTTTGCAATAACAATTTTTCGCTTCAAATGGAAGTTTTAAAAAGGCAAATTTTGCTATCCGAAAAATATCGAAAACCTCTAATATTACATATTGTAAAAGCATTCAACGAACTTATTCAGCTAAGACGCGAATCCAAAGCAAAACAGGCATGGATTGTTCATGGTTTTAATGGCAGCTCGCATTTGGCCGAACAATTAACCAATCTGGGAATTTATATATCTTTTGGTTTTTGGCTAAGCAGTAATATATCAAAAGCTAGTAAATGCATCGAAACAATTCCAATAAATCGTCTTTTTCTGGAAACAGATAATTCTGAATTTTCAATTGAGGAAATTTACAGTTTCGCTTCGCAGCATTTAAGCCTTAATATTGAGCAACTAAAAAGCTATATCTGGAAAAATTTTCAAACTCTTTTTTTTAACATTATTTAATTTAATAACGATAAATTAATCTCGGCATGTTTTTTGTTTTAATTGATACTGAAAAGACCTGATTATTTGATTTTTTTCTGATTTATATCGAAGTTTAATTTGTTGACAGCTTTAAAAACCAAAAAAAATTAATATTATTGCAAAGATTTTATTAAGACTCATATTTGATTGAAATATAAAACACAATTAACTGATTTATAATTTACTGTCATGAAGATTAAAGAAAATTTAAAGTACACCAAAGATCACGAATGGGTTTTAATAGAAGGTGATGTAGCTACAATTGGAATTACTGATTTTGCACAAGGTGAATTGGGCGACATTGTATTTGTCGAAGTTGAGACTGTTGGTGAAACATTAAACAAAGAAGAGGTTTTTGGCACTATTGAAGCTGTTAAAACGGTTTCTGATTTATTTATGCCTATTTCCGGAGAGATTATTGCTTTTAACGAAGAGCTTGAAGGAACACCTGAATTGGTTAATCAGGATCCATATGGAAAAGGATGGATAATTAAAGTAAAAATTAGTAACACTGTCGAATTGGACGATTTATTAAGCAGTGAAGGATATAAAAATATTGTGGAAGGTTAAAATTCCACACTGGCGGCCAAAATAGAATTTTTAGCCACCAATGATTTAGGAAAGCAATTTATTTATAATTTAGCGCTTTAAAAATAGATTTTAAAGCCGGAAAAAAACAAATTTATGGAACAGAAAAAATCCGACAAAGCAAATTTGGAGACCAAAAGAACTTTGTTCTTGGAAATAGGCTTTGTAATTGCCTTAGCGTTGGTGTTCTTTGCTTTTGAGTACAAATCGTATGATAAAGTTGAATACTCCAATCTTGAACGCGAAGTTGAAGCTACTCAAGAAGAGATTATTCCAATTACAGAGCAGAAGGTGAAACCACCTCCGCCAAAACCTCCACCACAAGTAACTATTATTAATGTAGTAAAAGATGATGTTGTGGTGGAAAACGATATAGAAATTGATGTTGAGTTTGACGAAAGCATGGAAATGAATGAATTTCAATTCGTTGTTGAAGATGATGAAGTTGAAGAACAGCATATTTTCTTGGTTGTTGAAGAAATGCCTGAATATCCGGGCGGAGAAGCAGCCATGTATAAATTTATTGGTAACAATATTGAATATCCTCGTATGGCCAAAGAAAGCGGTATCAGCGGGCGTGTTTTTGTAACCTTTGTAGTTGAGCGCGATGGAAAAGTTACCGATGTTCAAGTTCTCCGTGGTATCGGTGGAGGTTGCGACGAAGAAGCTATTCGCGTAATCAAAATGATGCCTAAATGGAATGCAGGAAAACAACGTGGTAAGCCTGTTCGGGTTCAATATCGAATGCCGATTAAATTTACCTTACAATAAAAACACAACCTCGCAATTGCGGGGTTTTTTTATGCCTTTTTATTCATTTGGCTTGATTTTTGCTTCTTTAATTGTAATTGAAGCAATGCATAAAACTGTTTTAAAGATACTTAGGCAATGGATTGTTACAAAAAAAAAGAGCGGTATCGCTAATTGGTTAATGTGTTTAAAAGCAAAGTGTAATAATGGGATAAATGCCTTTAAACACTTATGTAATGGTGAAATATAATTTTTGCCAGATTGATAAACATATTTTTTATAACTATAAGGTTCAGTATTAAATTTTCTGAACTAAAAAAAATAGAGTTATGGAACCAAAAAAAACAA
>CAZTST010000151.1:0-9610 GCA_964616585.1 uncultured Draconibacterium sp. | reverse complement strand
TTATTTTTATAGATGGTTATAAACATTTTATTATTTGAATTAATTGGTGGAATTTAGTGTTTTGGAGTTTTGGTGGCCTAAATTTTTTGCCACCAAAGCACAAACACACCAAAAATGCACCAAATTTTTTAATAATCTTGATACAAATATATTTTTATAGCTTCTTAGGTTGACGCCAATGCGCTCGTGCGGGAAGCCCTGTGTTGCATTACCAATATTATGTAAAGGGCTGAAAGCCCGATATATAACGATGCTTGTATTTTAGCTTTAGTGATATTGCAATTGCTTCTAAACTGAAATTTGATCTAGATTGTGGAAAATCATCAATGTAAATGTGCAAAAACCCTGACAGATTAAAAAACCTGTCAGGGTTGATACTATTTTGGAATAGGTTTAGAAATATTTTGCAACTAGCGACCTATTATTCTTTTTCTTAGAATTTTTATTTGCTATATCGTATCTCAAAATAATTTCATGACTTCCATCATTGTAAACCGTTGTTTCATTGGTTGTTGACCAATCGTAAGAATACCCAAATTCAAGTTCTTTGGTTATCTTTAAACCTGCCAACAATCCAAAATCAGCACCGGTGCGATACATTCCACCTAAAATAAATTTTTCATTCCATATAAAAAGAGATGAAATATCCATTTCGATTAGAGCACCATAGGCCAGTTTTATAATGGTAGCAGGTCTAATCTTTAGTTGTTCAGAGGCATCTATTATTGTTCCTGCCGATACATAATAATGTTTTCTTTTATCGGTAAAGGACGCCGAACTCGATGTGGTATTATTCTGAAAATCCAATTCCAGTAATTTTGGAATTGAAAATCCAATATAAGACTTATCGTTAAATAAATATGTACCAAAACCAAAATTTGGCAATATTGTACTTTCATCATTAGAATTAAATACAGGATCTTCAGGATGACTTGCTGCTATCTCACTAAAATTAATATTATACATATTTGCACCTGCTTTTATACCAAAGGCAAGTTTAGCTTTTGGACTTACCCTTATAGTATAAGAATAATCTATATTAATCATAGTATTATTTTCGTATCCAATTTTATCATTAACCACAGACAAACCTAAACCCATATTTTCTTTAATAGGTGAATGAATAGTAAATGTCTGAGTTGTAGGAGCTCCATCAAATCCTACCCATTGTGAACGATGGAGAAGCAAGACACTTATTGCATCGCGGGAGCCGGCAAATGCCGGATTGAAAGCTGTCATATTGTACATATAGTGTGAGTACATAGCTTCTCTTTGAGCCATTATAGGCAAGCTTACAATCAATATTAGAATTACAATTAATGCTTTTTTCATATGATATTTTTTTAAAAATTTATACATCTCCATTATTTACGTTTGAGATAAAAATGTCCTTTTCTAACACCGGTTCTATTTCCTGGATCAAAGAGGAAGAAATAAGTTCCTTGAGGTAATTCCCAAATCCCAAATGCAGGACTATAAATATTTGTGCCATCCCAATCGTTATTATAAGGTTTACCTTCATACACTCTATTTCCCCATCTGTTAATTATTGTAAGAGAATTATTTGGGTACATGGTTAGGTCGCCAATAATAAATAGATCATTTATACCATCACCATTTGGTGAAAATCCTTTTGAGATATTAAACAAATCCCTTTCTATCACGATATTAATGGTATTTGTAACACAGTCACCGTCAGGATCACAAATTTCATAAACAAAACTATCGGTTCCAATAAAACCATCATCAGGTGTATAAAGAATATAGTCATCTGTTGGGTCAGCAGGTGTGCCATTATCCATTACTACTATTTCACCTTGTGTTGGGTAAGTGATAACAGTAAACGAACCAGGTCCATCAAAAGGAACATCACCGCCAAAAACAGCATAACGAAGTGCAAACATAATATTATCATAAGTTGTTTGCTTTACTGTAAAATTGTCGTCAGTGGCAGTTGGTGCATCATCAACACTTAATATTGTAATATTAGCCGTGGCACGTACGCAATCTCCATAAAAATCGCATATTTCATAGATAATGTTCTCTGTTCCGTGATGATTTGCAATCGGAGTATAAACAATATAATCATCTTTTGGATTAGTTGGAGTTGCATTATTATTTATAACAATAGTTCCATGAACTGGGTTTGAAATAATTTTTAAAGGAGTAGTTGCAGGTCCATCAAGGGTATAATAATCGTTGTCCTGAATGCGCATAATAGTTGCAGGCGCATCTTCATTAATAGTATAACTATCGTTAGTTGCTTGAGTTGGTGGAGCAGTAGTAAAAGTTACCTCATTTCCATAAAAAGCACCTTGTGCATTAATTACATAAGCTCTAACAAAATAATTTGTGCCACCGGTTAAACCTGTCATTAAACTTGTAAATGTACCTAATCCGGTTCCGTTGGTCGTTTTGCTATTTGCAGTGGTTGGTGTCCCAGTTGTATTCCAGCAAACACCACGAGCCGTGGTAGCAGACTGACCTTCGCTTATTATTTCACCACCTGAAGTTGCATGTTTGGTAAATATTAAAGAAACAGCTGTTGTTGTGAGAATTGGATTAGGAGGAGTAGTAAAGATTTCCTGTTGGCCGTATCCTGTACCATTTGAATTTGTTGCAAATGCTCTAACATAATAGGTCACACCTGGCGTTAGGCCTGTAATTGAACTTGTATAGGAACCGAAACCTGTACCATCGGAAGTTTTTGGATCAGAAACAGTTGGGTTTCCTGTTGTATTCCAGCAAACGCCTCGCTCTGTGACTGTAGCTCCGTTTTCACTTGTTACCGTTCCACCGCTTACTGCTGAATAGCCCAAAATGGATGTTACCACGGTAGTTGATACAGCGGGGTATGGAGGTTGACAAGTAACAATAATATCATCAGTTGATACACAAATTTCCGTGAAAGAGATATCATCAATTGCAAAATCGTTTCCAACAGCAACGGTATTTTGATTAGTAATACTGATTTCAACCGAGGTATTAGAGCCTGAATTCCAAATCTGATAAAATTCTTGCCAGTTACAAGTAGAGCTTGAAAATGTTGTGGGTGAACCTAATAATGTCCCAGCTATTTTGAATTGAAGAGTAGGAGGATTGGTTGCATGTACAGCAGTTACATATGCTGCAAAAGCATAATCAGTATTAGGTGTAACAGAAACTGTTGCATACCAAACTCTCTGATTTGCAGTAGGAGATCCATTAGCTATCATCATATTACCGCTACTTGATGTATGATCAGTACAAGCAGAAAAATCTGGATGATAAGATTTGGGATTTGTTCCTACACCATATTTACCTTCAGGGTATAATGCCGTAGGAGCCTGAGCTACATAACCGTACTCAGAAGAAAAACCTATATTCCCTGCCGTGAAATCACCATTGGTAATTAAATTACCTCCAACTAAGCTACGACCTGTTACAGTATAGGTTGTCACAGAACCGCTTGCTCCACCTGAAACAATAGGATTTGCAATATTTGAATTGCTAAGTCCTGTGGTTGGAGACCAGGAATAGGTCCAATTTGCTCCACTAGCATTAAGCTGGGCTGAGCTTCCAAAAAGATATGTAACGTCCGACCCAGCATTAACAGGACATTGGGAACTTAGATAATTTATGCCGCTTAGTAAAAACAGCATAATTAAAGAAAGAACTAATTTTCTCATATATTAATAATTTAAAAGGTTAATGAATTAATAATTAGTAAATTTTTTCTCATAGTATTTTGTTTTTAATGTTTAGATAAAATTTTGGTTTATAATTGCCTAGGGTAAGACTATTAGATTAAATATCAATCAAATATATGCTTGCTATCCAAACACATGGAGGCATTAATTAAATTAGATAAATAACATTTTTCTTAACCCCATGATTATATAAATTCATTCAAAGGTATAGTCAAATTTTGTTTTAATCATCCTTGAAAAGTTAGCAAAAGGTTAACAATTTTTGTTATTATTTGGAGGGAAGAGTTTACAAAGAATAATCCTTAAAAAGATAAATTTTTGATATTAGTAACATTAATAGATTTTATTTCTTCAAATAATCTATATTACAAGATGAGTATGTTCCTTCCGAAGCAGCATTATAAAATATTCCATTCTGAGTACAACAAATTTGAGTCAGGTTTAAGTTGAAAATAAAAAATTTAGGGGTACAAAAAATAGACATTTAGGCTTTCTTAAAATTATTTCATGGCTTTCATTGTAATAAACCGATGTGGTGAAAACAGAAAAAAGCCTGATTATTGAATCAACAATCAGGCTTTTAAAATTAGAGGAATCTTTTTTTTAGCGAACTAAAGAATGTACCAAATATGTACGCACAAAATAGGGGTGCTTTCGATCTGATAAATCCAAAACATCATCTACTGCTTTATATCCTTCAGAAGTAATTCGAAGAACATAACCGCTAAGAGTTTTTAAATTTGCCGTTAGCAATCCATTTGCATCTGACTCAACTGTTTTCACGATTTTGTCATTCCGACTAATAACAATGCTTGCTTTCAAAATTTTATCCGTATCATAATCTTTAACTTTGAATGTAACGAGAAAATCTTCAGCAATCTCCTCCTTTTCAACTTTAGGACTTACAGCTACAATTTTAACATCTTCTGTTTTAACCTGCTTTTCTTCCTTAACAGGCTTTTCAACCTTAATGGTTTGTACAGATACTGGACTCTTTAAAATAGGTGTTGATTTTGCACTTTTCCCAAGATTAATTTGAACACCAAGCTCAATACCCAAGCCACGCGTTCTATTTTCGTAATCTCTGGCAGACAATGTATTAAGTGAGTACAAATAGTCATTATCGTGTTTCACAATAAAATTATTCGTTTCGTCTATTACATCATTAAATCCATACATATATTTAGCGCCTCCAAAAATACTTAAAAGCGAGTTTAGTTTGTATTTAACGCCTAAAGCAGTTTCAACGCTTAAATTAGATTTGGTAGTTAACGGATCGTCAGCTGTCATTGCCTTTTCTGTTGGATAGAAATACCAAGATCCTGGAACATCAACATCAAATATTAGCGCATTGGTTGAAGGATAGAAACCAGTTCTTGTTACTGCTGTTGAAGTGCTGGAATATTTACCATCCAAGTCATAGCCAAAAGTGCCGCCAATATTCCAATATGCATTCCATTTTGTGTTAAATTCATATTCGAATCCAAATTTTAATGGAATATCCAAAAACAATACATTTTGATTTTCATCCAGATTTATAGCTTCTTCTGTTAAGAAAACTTCATGATTGTCAGCATCCGTAGTCGTCAGACTATTCTCATAGTCTATTTGAAAATTGGATCGATAATTAGTTATACCAAGGCCTAAACTAATATTTGCTTTGAATTTTTCATTTCTCAGATAATAATAAACTATATCTGCTCCTGCATTATAGCCATAAGTTGTGACATAATTCTCTGCAAATTCATCACTTAACAATTCAGTCATCAAAGGTGAAACAAAAATTCTGAGTGCAAATTTGTTTTGTGGGCTATCCAGATTTGAATCTGAGGTATTTTGAGCTTTTAAATAATTATTAGTAATTATAAATAAAGCAATTATGATAATTATATTTAGTCGTTTCATTTTTTTATATCTTTTAATAAACAATTTAATATTAATTTTATACAAGCCTAACGGATAAATATTTTATGAGTCTCTTTATAATCGTTAATTAAAATTTCGATTATATAGTAACCACTATTTAAATTCTCCGCAGAAACAGGTATTGATTCTATTACATCCTGTTTATCAAATTGATACATCTTTAGCATAGTTCCCATCTGATTGTAGATTCTTACATCCAACAGGCCAGTTTCAGGTCCCATCACATTGATGTTGAAATTACCATTATTTAAACTTGGATATACAGTTGATATCATTTTATTTAAGGTAACTGTTTTTGATTCCGAGCATCGCCAGCATCCATTTACATCTGAAGCCGTTACCATATAGGTATCATTCATGTTGGCTGCCGGTAATGTTAGGAATTGACGGTTATTAACAATTCCACTAGGCAAGCTACTATTGTTTGAATATGTCCACAAATAATTGTAATACAGATTTAGGTGGTTATCAGCAACCAATAAGGAAACATTACCCGGTCTTTTTTTCTCTATGATTATAGGTTTTGCTGTTAATGGATAGACTTGGACATCAAGATTGGCAGATATATTTTCGCATCCATTGCTTGCCTTTCTTACTTTAAGTGTATAAATGCCATCACCTAATGCCGGAACGGTATAAGAAATTGCTGTTTGATTGGTTATATTTGAACCTCCCTTTTTCCATTGATAGACTAGCGTGTTGTCGAAGTTGGTACAAGAAATATTATCTTCAGGACAAATTTTTGTTTTAATAGTTGCAGTGGAATTAGTGATAATAATTGGAACTAAAACATCAGGCGCAGCCAATGTAAAATTACCATTTTCATCACCTAATTTCTCTGTATTATTAATTACACTATCTCCATTCACATCGCCGCACACTTCAGGTGCTTCAATCATTCGGTTGGCATTGATATCACCTGCTACTTCAGTTCCTGTAATTGATTTGTCGCCACTGATATCTCCGCAAATTTCACTATTGTTAATGATTTTGTCGCCGCTGACATCACCGCAAATTTCACCATTGTTAATAATTTTGTCACCATTGATATCTCCGCAGATTTCACCATTATTAATGATTTTATCGCCGTTTATATCGCCTGCAATTTCGCCATTGTTAATAGTTCCGTCGCAATTTATATCGCCTGCAATTTCAGGAGCAATAATTACTCCATCACCATTTGCATCGCCTGCAATTTCCGGAGCAGTAATTACTTTATTTCCACTTGCATCACCACCGATTTCACCATTATTAATGATTTTATCACCATCGATATCTCCGCAAATTTCACCATTGTTAATAATTTTGTCGCCGTTTATATCGCCCGCAATTTCACCATTGTTAATAATACCATCGCCATCTACATCACCTGCGATTTCCGGAGAAGTAATTACACCGTCACCATCAACATCACCAGCTATTTCCGGTGAAGTAATTACACCGTCACCATCAACGTCACCTGCTATTTCTGGTGAAGTGATTACACCGTTGCCATCAATATCACCACAAATTTCAGTACCCTCAATTATTCCGCTACAATCTAAATCGCCTGCTATTTCACCGGCAGTAAAAACGCCATCATTGTCA
This sequence comes from uncultured Draconibacterium sp., assembly GCA_964616585.1. Classification (GTDB taxonomy): domain Bacteria; phylum Bacteroidota; class Bacteroidia; order Bacteroidales; family UBA12170; genus UBA12170. The sequence goes on along the minus strand of CAZTST010000151.1, from coordinate 2,408 downwards.
CAATCTCCTGCCATTGGTGTTGTAAAGCTAACTTCTGTTCCATACGAAGTTCCAAGAGAGTTTGTTGCGAATGAACGAGCATAATATGTTGTCCTACAAGTCAATCCTGTAATTTCCGTAGTCATACTGCCTACAGTACCTGTCACCAGAGTTTTATTTGTGGTTGGAGTAGATGAGGTTCCATAATAAAAACCGCGCTCGGTTATTGGCTCGCCCCCATCACTTGTAACTGAACTATTGAGAGTAGCTTTGGTAGGTTTAATAGTGGTTGCCGTACAAGCATTTAAAATTGGAGCTGTTTTTATTGTTATTACACTGCTAGCATTTCCCACAGCACCAGTTGTTGTTTTGGCACTAACAGTAAGTCCACGATCAGTGCTAGTACCATTTGTCCAATGGTAAGTTATTTTACGTGCAATATTTGTAATGACAGCATCAATAACTCTTGATCCTGAAACAATTACATTGTCAATATATAATGATGCTCCGGCTGCTCGTCCGCAAGTTTCATCCCAAGTTCCTGAAACGAAAACAAATTGATAGCTTCCTGTAGAAGGAACGTTAACTTGAGAGGTTGTCCAGTTCGTCTGACCGCTTGCTTTTGCATTTACTATTTCTATTGTCGCTCCTGTGTTAGCATTGAGCAAATAAACATAAACCGAGTAAGCATCAGCCCCCATAAAAGCTCTCCAGTCAAACTTAAGTATATCACTAGCTGCTGCTTGGAAAACATTACTATAAACAGCAGGTCCATGAACAATATCACATTTGTTGGAAGTTGTCATAGAACTTATTAGTCTGAGAGAGTGAGTTCCATCGGTATATTGATCCGTTTCGATTGTACTATTGAAGGTGGCACTTGCAGGTGCAGCATTATCCCCCGCATCATTTGGAGAAGGCCAACCGGCAATTGATGTTGCACCAAGATCAATAAATTGATTCATTGCAGTCCAACCGTTAAGTGTTCCATCTTCGAAGCTCCCATTTTGAAAGTTCGAGGTGAAGTTGATTCTAAGATCTGCTCCATTTAATCCATTAAAGGTAGCATCTATACTTCCAATTGGATCTCTCCCGGAACCATTACCTAAATATACTACACCGGCATCGAAAGAAATGGCACCAGCTGCATTAGGATTTGCATCGCTACTTGTTCCAAAATTATCATTGGTTGATCCGCCTGTCAAGGCAAACTGAAGATATCCTTCTCCATAATGTGTTCCACTTGTAAATGAAATATCAGCATCAATTATAACGGGTGCTGATCCTCCAACAAAGGTTAAATTGCTTAAATTTGTTACTGTTTGACCAAATGTGTTATTCATATTGAAAAAACAGAACAGTATAAGCATGAATGAAAGAGTTGTATAACTTTTTTTCATGTTTTTATTTTTTAAAGTTTATAAAATGTGATCAATTCTGTAGTTTTTATTGAACTACCCAGTTATCAGCTATTTTTTTCATGCGAAAAGTCCAGTGATCATCAGCGGCAGATTTTTCATGATTAATGACCATAACAATCACTGATTTATCTGATGAAAAATCAAATATCCACTCATAATAGCTTTCAACTTGTTCAGTTGTTACTTCTTCTTGGGTTTTGAAAGCTGTATTAATGTTTAATGATTTTGGAAGTGTTGTCTGGTAGGTAGATAATTCAACTAAGTTGCTTTCCAGCTTAAAAACCTGATTAGTACTTGAGTTTTGCTGTAAATCAACTAACAAGCTTTTCTCAGCAATGCAAATATTTATGATTTTATCTACGTCACTGGTTGTTTGTGCAAATGTTGGACTGGAAATACCAATCAGAATAATAACTATCAATAAATTTTTTTTCATAATAAATTGTTTTTAAGTTAAATTTTAATATTGTTGGTATATTATTTCAATAAACTATTAAATAAATAAATAAATATATACGGCAAATTAAACTGCATTATTCTTTGTTAGTTATTTTACTAATATATTAATCAACCCCATGTTTATATATACTCGTTCAAAGGTAATACCATATTTTCTTTTATCCATATTTGAAAGGTTAGCAAAAGGTAAACAGTTTTGTTTTTTTGATGGAAGGAATTTCGATGTGTATGCTTCAAAATAATTCACTCGCATGCATTTCAAACATGTGGAAGCAGAGCAAATTATAGCATCAATACTAAAATAAAAATATCAATTATATGTCTGGATTGTTTTAATCACGCCTTTCAAACGCTCGATAGTGGAGAACGTGCGATAGCGGAATCACGCATTGCAAAGGCGCGATAGTAGAAAACGTGCGATTGCAAAGTCATGAATTACAAATACCGATAGCGAGTACTTCATTTGTTCAAACAGTCATTAAATAAGTCTCAAGACTTTTTGATGAATCCAACCTTAGTTTTTTGCGCAGTCTGCAACGTGCAACTTTA
>CAZTST010000150.1:0-9618 GCA_964616585.1 uncultured Draconibacterium sp. | reverse complement strand
ACAAAGAAGGAATATCGCATTGTCGCAAAGAGCATAATCCTGTTTTGTTTCATATTTCTGAAGTTACTCAACCGCTTGGTCATTCAACTTCAGGTTCTCACGAAAGATATAAATCTGAAGAACGACTTCAATGGGAAAAAGATTTTGATGGAATTTCATTGATGCGAAAATGGATAATCGAGCAAGAAATTGGCACTGCAAAAGACGTGGAAGATATTGAATCAAAAGCCATTAATCGAGCTAAAGAGGCAAAGAAAACCGCATGGAAAAAATTTATCGAACCTATAAAAAAAGAAAGAGATGAGTTCTTGGATATTGCCAATATTGCCACTTGCCATTGCAGTAAAACTCCACAAATTGATAAAATAAAAAAGGATTTGGCCATTTTGGGTGAGCCTTTGCGAAAAGATATTATTTCATCTGCAAGAAAAATTCTTCGACTAGTTTGCGATAATTGCAGCGACCCAAAGCATTCTCTAAAAGCAAATATCAGGCTTTGGCTCGACAGTCAAATGACTGCCAATGAGCATCGCTATAATTCTTTTTTACACAGTCAAACTAATTTGGCGGCCAATTTAATAAAAGAAGTTCCCGTAAAATATTTGTCTGATTCTAAATTAGTTCCGGGTCGAGAAATTCTTCGCGATAATTGGGATTATATTTATCAAAAAAATCCATTGGTTGTTACTTTTGGCGAAGATGTTGGAAAAATTGGTGGTGTAAATCAGACTTATGAGGGCTTGCAGGAAAAATATGGAGAAAACCGAATTTTCGATACCGGAATTCGTGAAGCAACAATCATTGGACAAGGCTTAGGTATGGCCTTGCGAGGTTTGCGACCTATTGCTGAAATACAATATTTCGATTATTTGCTTTATGGATTACAAATATTAAGCGATGATATTGCAACAACACTTTATCGAACAAATGGAGGTCAAAAAGCGCCAATCATAATTAGTACACGAGGTCATCGTTTGGAAGGAATTTGGCATTCTGGTTCGCCTTTAAGTATGGTAATCAATTCTATACGAGGAATGTATGTTTGTGTGCCACGAAATATGACTCAGGCCGCAGGTTTTTACAATACTTTATTAGCATCTGATGAACCGGCTTTGGTAATTGAACCTTTAAATGCTTATCGCCTCAAGGAACAAATGCCTGAAAATCTAGGTGAATTTCGTGTTGCTTTAGGTAAACCTGAAATTCTAAAAGAAGGAAAAGATATTAGTTTAGTAACTTATGGTTCTTGTGTGCGAATAGCTCAAGATGCTGTTAATCAGTTAACTGAATATGGAATTGATGTTGAGCTAATTGACGTTCAAACTTTATTGCCATTTGATACTTATGGAGTTATTGGTCATTCTTTAAAAAAGACAAATAAAGTTTTATTTTTCGATGAAGATGTTCCAGGAGGCGCTACTGCTTTTATGATGCAAAAAGTTTTGGAAGAACAGAAAGGATATTTTTCGTTAGATGCTGAACCTCGAACACTAACTGCAAAAGAACATAGAGCAGCATACAGTTCTGATGGCGATTATTTCTCCAACCCAAATGCAGAAGATGTTTTTGAAGCAGTTTACAATATTATGCATGAAGTAAATCCAATTCGTTTTCCAAAGATTTTCTAAAAAACATTTTAGTTATTTCTAATATCTTTGTAGATAGTGGCTTTCTGATAAATATAACCACAGGCACAAAGACACAGAGAGTTTTTCTTAGTGTCTCCGTGTCTTAGTGGTGAAAACAATATATGTAAAAATCTATGCTTCGAGTATTTTCATATCGTTTAGTTGATAAATCCGAATTTGATAATTTTTATCAAAAAATAAAATCAAGTTTGCCTCAATCACTACTTTCAAAAATTGGTTCTTTTAAATTTCCAATCGATAAACAAAGAAGTTTAATAGGCGATTTAATAGTACGCCGGTTTTATGCAAAAGAATTGAATATCAATCCTTTTATCTTGGAATTTGAATATAATGAACACGAAAAACCTTCTCTTAAAAACTTTCCAAAAGCTCATTTTAATATTTCCCATTCGGGCGATTTTGTTGTAGTTGCGTTTTCTGATTGTTCGGTTGGAATCGATATTGAAAAAAATAAAGGCAATCGTTTAGCAGTTGCCAAACGTTTTTTTGCAAAAGAGGAATTAAACGATTTATTCACTTATCCTGAAGGTGTAAAACAGATAGAATATTTTTATCAGCTTTGGACACTCAAAGAAAGTTATATGAAAGCAATAGGAAAAGGGATTAGCATGTCGCTCAGTTCTTTCTCTTTTCAAAAAATATACTCTAATTATAGATTGCGATATTCATCCGAAGATATTGGATATCAATTCACCACATATAAAATACATCCCGAATATGCCTGTAATTTATGCAGTAAATATATATCGAAACCAAAAATGGAGGAATTAAATATTTCTGATTTCGACTCAATGTTTTGATAAGTTCATAATTTCGCCATTCTGTCAGCATATTGAATACAATTGTCTGAAATGGAGTAAAAATTATACAGTATTTTGAAGAAATCTTATGTGGAATAATTTTTGAGTAGCCAAGACTAAAGATAAAAACATATAAAATTAATATACAATGAGTGAAGCAGTTGAACACGTAAAAAGCCTTATTATAGGCTCCGGCCCTGCAGGTTATACAGCAGCTATTTATGCTGCAAGAGCTGATTTAAAACCAGTTATGTACCAAGGCATGCAACCTGGAGGTCAATTAACTATAACTACAGAAGTTGATAATTATCCAGGTTATCCTGATGGAGTTGAAGGTCCAAAAATGATGGAAGACATGCAGCGTCAAGCCAAAAGATTTGGCACAGATGTACGTTGGGGCGAAATTACCGAAGTTGATTTTTCAAATCGCCCTTTTACATGCAAAGCCGATGATGGAAAAACTATAGTGGCTGATACTGTGATTATTGCAACTGGTGCATCTGCCATGTGGTTGGGATTGGAATCTGAAAAAGAATATAATGGTGGCGGTGTTTCGGCATGTGCAACCTGCGATGGTTTCTTTTACAAAGGATTAGATGTTGCTGTTGTTGGCGGCGGAGATACTGCTTGTGAAGAAGCTGCTTATCTTGCCAATATGGTTAATAAAGTATATATGATAGTTCGTCGTGATGAGTTACGCGCTTCAAAAGCAATGCAACACCGCGTGATGAATAATCCAAAAATTGAGATATTGTGGAATCATAATACCAAAGAAATTGTTGGTGAAAAAGCTGGTTTTAACAAATCTGTAAATGGAGCTATTTTAATTAACAATAAAACGGGCGAAGAAAAGAAAATCAATATTTCAGGTTTTTTTGTGGCTATTGGTCATAAACCCAACAGCAGTTTATTTAAAGGACAACTAGAATTAGATGATGCCGGATACGTTAAAACGATTCCCGGCAGTACCAGAACAAATATTCCGGGTGTTTTTGCAGCAGGTGATATTCAGGATACTATTTACCGTCAAGCAGTTACCGCTGCAGGTTCAGGCTGTATGGCAGCAATCGAATCTGAAAGATTTCTGGGTGAAAACGAATAAGAATCGGTTTTAGTCATACGATGACTTCGAGTCATCGTATGACTAATTTTTTTATTCAGCTAATTCAAATTGATCTATCAAATAAATCAAGCTTGTCATTGCAGCACTTCCCAATTGCATTTCTCTGAAATTTACTTTATCAAAGCTATCATTTGCACAATGGTGCATATCAAAATATCGTTGCCAATCAGAACGATAACCTGAGAGAGGCACATCCAACTCTTTTAAAGGATTTATATCCACTCCACCGCCTCCTCCAATAATATTTTCAATGCCATAGGACTCAAGAAAATCTTGATATTCCTGAATCTTTGTTATAATACTTTTATTGGCGTCAATTGTGAAAAATCTGGGCGTAAATCCTCCGGCATCTGATTCCATTGCAAAATAATTTTTAATTTCATTTTCTTTGGAATAATCTGCATAAGCCTTTCCACCGGATTGGTACAATTCTTCATCCATATATAAAATTACACGAATAGTTCTTTTGTTTTTGATGCCTGTTTCTTTAAACAACCGTAAAACTTCTGTCGATTGCAAACATCCCACTCCATCATCATGAGCACCTTGGGTATTGTGCCATGCGTCCAAATGACCGCCAACAACTATAAATTCATCGGGTTTTTCGCTGCCTTTTAAATCGGCAATTAGATTGTAGGTGTTTGTAACAATGTCTTCTGCATCAACTTTAATATTTACTTTTAAATGAAGATTGGATTTAAGTGTTTTACTCAATTTTTCCGCATCATTTGTTGAAACTGCAATGGCAGGAATTTTATCGCCATTAAACCTACAACTTCCGGTATGTGGAAAATCATCTAAATTAATATTTACGGAGCGCGTAATAGAGCCAACAGCTCCAAACTCTTGAGCTACAGAAGCTCCCCAAACACGTTGGTCAACTGCTTCTGAATAGGCACGAAAAGTATTGAAATATGTTGAATTCATTGGGCGATTGTAAAAAACAATTTTGCCTTCAATTTTTTCTTTTCCTAATTCACGGACTTCGTCCAAACTCATAACTTCAATAATTTCGGCAGTAATACCTTTTTTGGGTGTTGACCCAGATGGACCCAAAGCATCGATATTCAGTTTAATTTCCTTCCCATTAATATTCATTGAAGCCGAAGCAGAATGACAAATCCATGCCGGAGATGAGAATTTTTGCAAGAAAACGGTGTCTGCACCTAAATCTTCAAGGTATTTCTTCATCAAATCAACCGCAACAAAAGAGTTGGGCGTACCGATTAATCGTCCGGGTGCTTTTTCGCATAAAAGACCAAGCTGATTATAGGCCAGATCGGTAGTTAAGGCGTTATCGTATACTTTTTTGATAGTGGCGGCACTTTCGTCCTGTGCAAAAGCAGTGTTCTGTAGAAGAAGACTTAGCAAAATGAATCGTAAAATTATTTTCATGATTTTGACAATGGTTTATTGGTTTTTGAGCGCTAAAAGTAGGTATTCATTTGAAATATTTAAGTTCTAAAAAATTAGGAATAGAAATAAGTGAGGGCTTGACTTTTAGTCAAACCCTCACTATATCAATATATTCAGAAAGCTACCACTTAAACAACGGAAAATCTTTCATTAATTTATTAACTCGTTTTTTAACGCTTTCAAGAACTTCTTCACTTTCAATATTAGAAATAACTTCATCAATTAAATCAACGATTACCGGCATATGTTCTTCTTTCAATCCGCGAGTAGTGATAGCAGGAGTTCCAACACGCAAACCTGAAGTTTGAAATGGCGAACGGCTATCGAAAGGAACCATGTTTTTATTAACGGTAATATCGGCTTTTACCAAAGTATTTTCAACAACTTTCCCTGTAATTTCAGGAAATTTTGAGCGTAAGTCGATTAACATCAAATGATTATCGGTTCCATCAGAAACTACATGATATCCTTTTTCCATAAAAGCATCTGCCATTGCTTCAGCATTTTTCTGAACCTGAAGGATATATGACATATAATTATCAGTTAAAGCTTCGCCGAAAGCAACTGCTTTTGCAGCAATAACATGTTCTAGTGGACCACCTTGAATACCGGGAAATACAGCGGAATTTAATAAAGCTGACATCATTTTTATTTCTCCTTTTGGTGTTTTCAATCCCCAAGGATTTTCAAAATCTTCGCCCATTAATATTAAGCCACCACGTGGTCCACGCAAAGTTTTATGTGTAGTTGTTGTAACAATATGGCAATAAGGCATTGGATCATTCAAAAGTCCTTTGGCAATTAATCCTGAAGGATGAGAAATATCTGCAAAAAGGATAGCGCCAATTTTATCGGCAATTTCGCGCATGCGCTCGTAATCCCAATCTCTTGAATAAGCTGAAGCTCCTGCAATTATCAATTTTGGCTTGGTTTCCACCGCTTTAATTTCCATCATATCATAATCTACTTCTCCTGTTTCTCTATCAACTTCGTAAGAAACAGCATTATAGAGAATTCCTGAGGAATTAACAGGACTTCCATGTGATAAGTGTCCTCCATGCGAAAGGTCGAGACCCATAAAAGTATCACCAGGTTTTAAGCAGGCTAACATTACTGCCATATTTGCCTGAGCGCCTGAGTGAGGCTGAACATTTGCATAATCGCAGGCAAATAATTCTTTGGCGCGATCGATTGCCAGTTGTTCAGTTTGGTCAACTATTTCACAACCACCATAATAACGTTTTCCCGGATAACCTTCGGCGTATTTATTGGTTAAAACTGAGCCCATAGCTTGCATAACTTCATCACTTACAAAGTTCTCAGAAGCAATCAATTCAAGACCTTGCATCTGTCGTTGTTTTTCTTTGGCAATCAGGTCAAATATTTCCTTATCTCTTAACATATTAGATATTTTTTGTGTTTTTATAATAGCTTAATGATGTATTTTTTATTGAAAAAGCAGCTTACAAAAGTAGAGATTCCATTTTGATAAATCAATCAAAATCAAAGAATTCTAGAAGCTGAATTTATTTTTTTCCAACAATCAATTCTATCATTTCATCTTCATGTAAGTATTGATTGGCAATTTTTAGAACGTTGTCAGGAGTAATTTCATGGATTTTATTCAAGTATTGCTGATAAAAATCTTCCGGTAATTCGTTTTCAAAAATCGATTTTATAACCTCTCCTAAAGCAAAAGGCCCATTTAAAGCTCTAAGTAAAGTCCCGGACATATAGTTTTTTACCAAGCTCAGTTCTTCATCTTTAACTTTTTCTGTTCTTAAACGTTTTAATTCGTAGCGAATTTCATCTATTGCTTTTTGAGCCACATCAGCACCAACTTCGCTACTGATGGCAAATGAGCTATCGTGCAATTGAGGTGCAACTCCGGCATAAATTCCGTATGTAAATCCTTTGTCTTCGCGGATATTGCTCATCAATCGAGAACCGAAATATCCTCCAAATAAAGTAGTAACCACGCTTAAAGTAAAATAATCAGGATGTGTTTTGCCAATGGTTCTTTTCCCCATTCGAATAGCCGACTGAAGAACATTTTCTTTGGGGTTATAATGTTTTAATTTATCGCTGGAAATAGCTGTATTTGGGTGAGTATGAACAGGTTTGCTTACTCCCCATTGTTCTTTTCCTAAATACTGATTTACAATCTTTAGCGTAGTTTCGTTTACTTTTCCTGAGATAAAAACCCTGCAATTTCCACTACCATAATGCTTTTGGTGAAATTGTTTTAGTAAAAAAGGTGTAATCGAATCATAATCTTCTAAGTCTGCTGAAGCTCCATATGGATGTTTCTCTCCAAAAAGCAAGGCCGCAAATTGTTTTTGAGCAATATGCTTAACTTTCTGATTACGAATAATAAACGCTTGTTTTTCTTGTTCGCGTAAACGATTCAATTCTGATTGCCCAAATAAAGGCTCTTTCAACATATCTGCAACCAGTGTTAAAACAGATTCCAGATGTTTATTTAATGTGTAAATATCGATGCAGGCATTATCGCGATTCACTTTTTTATTTACAAAAGCGCCATAATCATCTAACTTTTCAGCTATTTCGGCGGCTGTATAATTCCGGCTTCCTTCTTCGAGCATTTTTCCTGTAAAAAAAGCAACAAGAGCCTGTGATTGAAACCATATTCCTGCTTTAAACACTAGTTGAATTTTTACAACATCCTGAGTGCCAACATTAATATGAAAAACAGGAATGCCATTTGATAAATTAGATTTATCAATGTTTGGCAAAGCAATTTCTTTGACAATACGAATTTGTGGTGCTTCAGTTCTATTAAGTTGCATCATTTTCTGTATTTGAACGATAGTATAAAGTGGAAGAGTTTTTTGATTGAAATAATTTTTGCGCTATTTGCTGAATTTCATTGGCTGATATTTTTGCGTAAATTTCCTTTTCCAGATTTACCATATTTGCATCACCAAGACTTTCGGCTACAGCCAAATTAATGGCATTGTTTAAAATACTGGTTTCGTTAAAAATCTGACCGGCTTCCATTTTATTTTTTACTTTTTGTAATTCAAAGTCTGAAATTATCTCATTTTTAATCAGTTCTATCTCCCTGACTAATCTTTCATCAGCATCTTCCAAAGAGATTCCATCAGCGGGCTTTCCGCTAAAGACAAAAAGTCCGGGGTCAAAATCGCCTGTGATATAAGCATCTAATTCGGAAAAAATTCCTTCTTCTTTTATGAGTTTGCGATAGAGTCGTGATGAATTTCCATTGGATAAAATATCCGAAAGCAAATCGGTAATATAATATTCTTTGCTGCCACGTTCTGCCATATGATATACTTTATAAAGCGAATCGACCGGAACATCGCGAAAAACCTCTTGTATGCGAGCTTTTGTTTGCTTTGGTTCTTGTTCCAGAATTTCTGTAATTGGTTTCCCGGCAGGTATTTCTCCAAACCATTTTTCTGTAAGCATTAAAATTTCCTCGGCTTCAACATTGCCGGCAACAACCAAAATAGCATTGTCAGGATTGTAATACTTTTTATAAAACGCTTTTACATCATTCATTCGGGCATCTTCAATATGCTTAATTTTTTTTCCAATGGTATTCCATTGATAAGGATGATGTTTATATGCCAAAGGTTTTAGAAGCATCCAAACATCGCCATAAGGCTGATTTAAATAAGATTGTTTAAATTCTTCAATAACAACCTGCCGCTGAACGTTCAGGCTTTTTTTTGAAAATCCAAGATTCAACATTCTGTCGGATTCCAGCCAAAAAGCCGTTTCCAGATTTTCCTTTGGAAGTGTTATGTAATAGTTTGTGATATCGTTATTTGTAAAAGCGTTGTTTTCTCCACCGGCTTTTTCAAGCGGTTGATCATAGCTTGGGATATTAATTGATCCTCCAAACATCAGATGTTCAAATAAATGCGCAAAGCCGGTCTTGTCGGGCGATTCGTTTCTGGAACCGACTTTATACAAAACATTTACAGCTACAATCGGTGTTGAATCGTCTTTATGAACAAGAAGAGTTAAGCCGTTTGATAGGGTGAATTTTTTATAATTGATCATTCGTTTTTCTAGTTTTCGCGATTTATTTTCGCCATAAATTGTTTTTCATCAATCAGAAAGCGTTTGTGAGTTCCATTTCCGCCTTTAAACCAATTTTGATTTTCATAATATTCTGTTATTTAAGGCTTTAATGATGGAGATTTAACCTTTTTCACTTCCAAGATATCCATTTCAACAACCATTGAATAGCCTATCTGATCGATACGTATGAGTACTTTTTTCTTTCCATCGGCATCGTGAATAACTTCACCTGAATAACCAATAAGTGCTCCACTTTCAATTTTAATTTTTTCACCTTTTTTGAAACGATGACTGCTAAAATGAAATGCCTCTTTAGAACCTACTATCTTTTTCATGGCATCAATCTGCCAATCGGGTATAATGGCTGCCTGTCCTTCGAAAGTAACAAAACGCACAACATTATAAGTATTTAGCACATCGAAATACTCTTTTTCGCTCGATTTAACAAAAACATAGGAATTTATATAGGGAACTTCAACCCATTTCTTACGGTCGCTCCATTTTCGCAATTTGCGTTCTAATGGCAAAAAAGCTTCAAATCCTTGATCAATAAAGC